>JAEZID010000254.1 GCA_023416195.1 Pseudomonadota bacterium
GTTCTGGAGTGCCTGGAGCGTCTGATCCTCCGTGTAGGACAGCACCCCGTTGGGGCCGAACTCCTTCAGAATGCGCGCGAAATATTCCGCGGCGGCGACGACGTCCGGCGTGTCGAGCACCGGCGTCAGGTCGTCCGGCGGGTTGCGGAAGACGTTGCCCCCGAAGGCCTGGAGGAACGGGACGAAGGTCCAGCCATAATGGTTGTCGGTGACGAAACCCGCCACCTTCTCCTTCCCATGCACGGCCTTCAACGCTGTGACCAGCTCGTCCGTCGTGTCGGGCAGGCCAAGGCCGGCGCTCTGGAAGAGGTCGAAGCGCGACGCCCCGGAAATGAAGGTGTCCACGGTCCAGGGAATGCCGTAGAGCCGCCCGGCCTTGTCGCTTTCCGACGCCCGCAGGCCCGGCAGAAAATCATCCACGTCCCAGTCGGCGGGCGTGCGGTTCGCATCGCGGATGTAGTCATCGAGTGGCGTGAACCAGCCGGCTCCGATCCAGCGGCTGGAATAGATGAAGGTGATGTTCAGCACGTCATAGGCGGCACCACCGGTCGACAGCTCCAGGTCCGCGCGCTGGTTGTAGACCGGGAAGGCCGGCGTGTCGTAGACGACCTTGGCACCCGTCGCCTCCTCGAACTCCGGCAGCCATTTGGTCAGAATGCGGGAAAAGGGCGCGTTGAAGGTGGAGACGTTGAGCGTCACTCCGGCAAAAGGCTTGGCCCCGCCGTAGACCGGCGCCTTGCCCGGAAGCAGCAGGCCGCCGCCGAGCGCCGCAGCCCCCGTCAGCAGGCGGCGGCGGGAAAATTCATGCGTCAAAGCCATGGGGATGCTCCGTATCGAATGCTGCGAAGGCTGACTGAGGGATGGCTGCAGGACCCGGCGCCGCTCCGATGCCCCGGCACCGGGTTCAATTCACGAAGCGGTCATTCAGCGGCGATGGAGGGAGAGGTGGACTGCGGCGGCGTGACCGAGCGCAGGAAGCTCCGCCGGCCGTCCACGGCGACCGGCGGCTTCCCGGCCACGGTGACGCGGCGGACGATGCGCGGCTGCTCGTCGTAATCGTCCACGGCCCGGTGCTGGGTCGCCCGGTTGTCCCAGACGGCGACGTCCCCGGCGGACCAGCGCCAGCGCACCACATTCTCCGGGCGGACGACATGGTTCTGGAACAACTCCAGCAGCAGGCGGGAGTCGGTGCTGGGCAGCCCGACGATCCGCTGCACGAAATGGCCGAGGATCAGTGACCGCTCCCCGGTTTCCGCATGAACATGAACCAGCGGGTGCTCCGTCTCGTAGCGGGTGGAGGTGAAGACGGTCTGGTAGCGGTGCAAACCCTGTTCCGACGCGCTCTGGCGGTCGCCGACATAATCATAGACATTAGAGTGCAGCGCCCACAGCCGGTCCGCCAGATCGCGCAGGGCCGGCGACAGCTCGGCATAGGCGGTGACCGTGTTGGCCCACAGCGTGTCGCCGCCGCGTTGCGGCGCGGTGACGCTGCGCAGAATGGAAATGGCGGGATAGCCCGGAACGAAGGTAACGTCGGTGTGCCAGGAACTGGCACGCTCGCCCCGGCTGCCGTCCACATCCAGGATGTTGGCGGTGCCCGCCAGCGACGGCACCGTCGGGTGCGGCACGAGGCTGCCGAACAGGCGGCCGAACGCCTCCTGCCCGGCCTCATCCAGATGAGTCTGCCCGCGAAAGAACAGGACCTTGTGGTGGCCCAGGGCTTGCCGGATGATCCCCAGAACCTCCGGCTGAAGGTCACCGGACAGCCGAACGCCTTGGACCTCCGCCCCGATCCTGCCCGCGACGGGGCGAATGTCGAGACGGGCGGTGGAGGCGCCAGTGGCACCGGCGGATACGAACTGGGTCATCTGTTTTATCCCTTCTTGAGATGCTGGTCGCCGTGTTCTTGTCTTCGCGTCCTGGCCGTTTTCCTTGCTCTGCATTTGCGCGGCGGATGTCCCGGCAGGGCCATGGGCGAACGAGCGGGCAAGGCACAGCCTTTCGTCACCGCCGCCTGGGCCTTCCCGGGATGTATTTGGAAGCGATGCGGTGGTCAGCCGCGCCGACAGCCGTTCAGGCCGCCAATTGCGCCCGCGTAACGGGAAGCGGCCCGAGCGCGGAGGCGGTACAGGGATCAGCAACGACTGGCATGTCCGGTCACTCCATTGAGGACCCACGACCGGGATCGTGGCGCTTTAGCGGTTGATGACGCGGCGCAAGCTGCGATTCAAATTGCCGCGGTCAGATGATGAAAACCGACCCTATAAGTCTACTTCAAAGATATTATTTGAGTCAATAAATTAATGTAAGTTTATGTTGAAAAATTATTTCACCTAATATTTCACGTTATATCAGGTTGCGCCAACGTGCTGCCCTGCGCCGGAACGGCGCTTCACGGGTTCAGATGACGGCGCACCGCCTGGGCGGCGTGGAGCACGGCGCGGCCCGCAAGATCGACCTGACGGGTCATGGTGGCAAAGGAATGAGGAAGCCCGTCATAAACGGCGAGTCGGTGCGGAACCCCCGCTTCGGCGAGATGCTCCGCGAGACGGAGGGTGTCGTCGCGCAGGCAATCGAGATCCGCCGCCAAAAGAAACAGAGGGGGCAGACCATGCAGATCAGCCAAAAGCGGAGAGGCTCGGGGATCGTCGGGTGTGGCAGCGCTGCCAAGGTACTGCTGCCAATACCAACGCATCCGCGCCGTGGTCAGCCCGTACCTGCCGTCGCCGAACCGGCGGTGCGACGCGGTGTCGAAATCATGGGCGAACATGCCGTAGAACAGCAGCCCGAAGGTCACGCGCGGCTCCTCTGGAGCACGGGCGACAAGTGCGAGGCCGAGCGCGAGGTTGGCCCCGGCGGAATCGCCTCCTACGGCGATCCGCTCCGGGTCGATCCCATGTGTCTCGCCCTCTGCGGCGACCCAGCGCAAGGCGGCAAGCGCCTCGTCATGCTGGTGTGGGAAGCGTCGCTCCGGTGCCAAGCTGTAGCGCACTGCGCAGACCACGGCGCCACTGTGAACAGCGAGCAGCCGCAACAGCCGGTCGTGGGTATCCACGCTGTTCACGACGAAACCGCCACCGTGGAAATAGATCAAGACGGGCAACCGCTCCGCCTCGCCCCCCATCGGGCGGTAAAGCCGCAACGGCGGACAGCCGGCAGAACCGGGAGTGATCTCCATAACAGCCGCCGGTGGCGGAGTGGGTCCGTTCAAAAAGGCGTGATAGCGTTCCGCCGCGGCGCGGGCTTGGGCGAGAGGGAAATTCAAAGGATCGGCGGGGGCAACACCCAGGCGGACCGCCGCCTCGTTCGTTGCAATCACTTGCGGGTCCAGGTGTTCCGCCGCGGGAAGCAAGATCGTGTCCGGCATGACATCCTCCTTCTCAACCGAAGCGCTGGCAAATCACCGCTGGGGCGGGAGCAGAGCCGGCCCGGCGGAGACACCTCCAGCTGCCGGGCGGAAATCAACACTGGGCACCATGATAGATGCCAAAACTCCTTCATGTAAATAGGCTTTTTATTTATATACAACGCCTATGAATAGTTATTTATCGGAAAGATTGTCCGTCGTGCTCCGGCGGACGAGAGTCAGCGCGGCGTTGGCGCATTGGCTGCGCAACTCGGGCACCGCGATCATCTCCCAGAAGAGCGCGCGGCTGACCGGCCCGAGGGCGAAGAGGCGGTCGGACACCGCCCCGTCCTCCCCGATCAGCACCCCCTCCTCCGTGACGTCGAGGCCAAGGCGCCGGTGGCGTCGAAGGCAGCGCGCCAATCCAATCCCTCCTCCCGCGCGCGGCGGACGTCGGCCTTCAGCGCGATCAGCATGTCCAACACCGTTCCGGGCATTGTCTGGGGATGGGCGAAGCTTTTGAAGGGCCGCGTCTCCAGATGGGTGGTGGGCAGCAGCCTGCGGCGCGACAGCGCCAGGATCGGACCTCGGTGCCCCTGGTTCTCCAGGAACAGCACCACATCGACCATCGTCAGCCCAGTGCCCAGGATCAGGACCGGCGCGTCCGGGTCGATTGGCGGGATTGCTTGGCGCGGAGCATCGCCAAATCGGGACATGGTGGCGCGCGGCGCCCGCCCCGGTCCCGAGTACCGGTCTCTCCGACCAGAAGAGCTCCATCTCAGCATGCACCTCTCGCTGTCGCTCCCCGTGACGCCTCGCGTCTGCGGCACGTCCACCCACCCGCCCCTCCAGAACCGCGTCGGCGGGACAACGCCTGGTTCAGCGAGGCCGCATGAGCACCGCCATGAAGCAGCCCCATGCCCACCATCTCTGCGATGCCCTGCGTCAGGCGTCGAAGCGGATCATCAACGCCTCCAAGTTGGACGATAGGGCTTCCTGCTCAGGAGCATGCTTCTGGGCTTCACCTTCTGGGAGAAGCCGCTGTTCGTCATGCAGGAAGACATCATCGCCTATTACGATGACGCGCAGATCGAGACGGCGAAGGAGATGCAGGAGACCAGCCGGTTGCGGCTGCCTTATCCGTCGATGCTCATCGAGGTCACCGACTCCGTCATGATCGATCCGTCCACCAATGAGACGGACACCATCCACGTCTACATCATCCATGCGACGCAGGCGTCCGACACGAGTGAACCGCTCCGAGTTTTCCGGCAACTGTATTCAGGCGGCCTCCGGCGGTTGGTAATCGGTGCCCGTTGCGATCATCGCGTTGAGGGTGACGAGGAGCTTCCGAGCCGTGGCGATAAGGGCCGCTTTGAGCGGCTTTCCGGCGCTCTGAAGCCGCGCCCGAAAATCCTTGAATGCCGGGCACCATCGAGAGGCGTGCA
>JAEZID010000265.1 GCA_023416195.1 Pseudomonadota bacterium
GGGAGCGAACCCCCCTCACCCTAACCCTCTCCCCGGAGGGGAGAGGGAATATAGTCAACGTAGCGGAATGGTAGGCCGTTTTCGTGCTGTAGAAGGCCGGATTGGGCTGGAGTCCACTCATCCCCAAGCGGCGGCATGAAGGTGTCCCCGTCCACGTCCTGCTCAATCCACGTCATGTGGACCACATCGGCCTGCGGCAACGTTTCGCGGAAGACCTCCGCGCCGCCGATCACCGACAGTTCGGGAATGTTTCGGTCGCGGCACCACGCGAGCGCGGCGTCGAGGCTATGGAACCAATAAGCGCCATCACGCTCGCCTTCCGGCGCGCTGCGGCTGACGACGAGGTTGTCACGCCCCGGTAATGGCCGGCGGGGGAGCGACTCCCACGTCCGCCGCCCCATCAGGATCGGCTTGCCGAGCGTCAATTCCTTGAAACGCTTCAGGTCGCTGGGCAGGGACCAGGGCAAGGTGCCGTTCCGGCCGATCACGCCGTTGCGTGATGCTGCCACCACGAGGCTGATGCGCATCCCCTTTCCCCTGTCCTACGCCAGCAGAGCCGCCAGCACGGCGTTCAACCTCTGCCGGCCCTCGTGCGTTGCGCGGACGGTCGTGTCGGTGACCTCCAGGAAGCCGCCCGTCACCAACCGGTCGAGCGCGCTTGCGTCAACAAGGGCGTTCAGATCCCGGCCGGTTTCCTCGACCAGACGGGCGCGGGCGATACCTTCGTGCAGCCGCAGGCCCATCATCAGAAGCTCCGAGCCCCGGGAGTTGCGGTCGATGGGTTCCGGAGTCGCGGCGCCGTGACCGTCGCGCTCCACGCGCTCCAGCCAGATTTCCGGGGCGCGGTGGGCGCGGGTGGCGAACTTCTCGCCGTCCAGAGTCAGGCGGCCGTGCGCACCGGGGCCGATGCCCACATAGTCGCCGTAGCGCCAGTAGGTCAGGTTATGGCGGCTTTCCTCGCCGGGGCGGGCGTGGTTGGAGATCTCGTAGGCGGGAAGACCGGCACCGTTCAGAAGCGTCTGGGTCGCCTCGTACAGGTCGCCGGCCAGATCCTCGTCGGGCAGGACCAGATCGCCGCGCGCGTGCAGGGGGAAGAAGGCCGTGCCCTCTTCGATGGTCAGTTGGTAGACCGACAGGTGCCCAACCGCATAGTCGAGCGCGCGGGTCAGTTCCGCCTCCCACGCCGCGACGGTCTGGCCGGGCCGGGCGTAGATCAGATCGAAACTGAAACGATCGAAGGTCCGCGCCGCCAGTTCGATGGCGCCGGTGGCCTCCGCCGCGTTGTGCTGGCGGCCGAGGAACTTCAGCGAGGTGTCGTCCAGCGCCTGGATGCCCATGGACAGGCGGTTGACACCCGCCGTGCGGAAGGCGCGGAACTTGTCGGCCTCGACGGAGGTCGGGTTGGCTTCCAGCGACACTTCCAGGCGGTCGGCGACCGGCCAACGCGCCGCGATGCGGTCGAGAATGGCCCCGACCGTCGCCGGCTCCATCAGCGAGGGCGTGCCCCCGCCGAAGAAGACCGAGGTTACCTTACGCCCAGCCGTTGCGTCCGCGTAATGGTCAAGCTCCCGCAGCAGCGCGGCGCGCCAGCGGTCGTGCTCGATCCGCTCGCGGACGTGGCTGTTGAAGTCGCAATAGGGGCACTTCGACTTGCAGAAGGGCCAGTGGATGTAGATCCCGAAGCCGGGATCAGGAGTCATTGGAAGCATCGCTCCACGAGCTGGCGGAAGGCGTCGGCCCGGTGGCTCATCTCGTGCTTCTTGGCCGGGTCCATCTCGCCGAATGTGATGCCGTGGCCGTCCGGTTTAAACATCGGATCGTAACCGAATCCTTTTTCGCCCAGCGGCGGCCACACCAGAGTGCCGTAGCAGCGGCCCTCCACGGTCTCCACATGGCCGTCCGGCCAAGCCAGAGAGAGGGCGCAGACGAAATAGGCGCTGCGGTCGGCGTTGCCTTCCAGCCCATCCTCCACCTTGCGCATGGCGAGCTGGAAGTCCTTCTCCGGACCGGCCCAGCGGGCGGAGTAGATGCCGGGATCGCCGTTCAGCGCCGGCACCACCAGCCCGCTGTCGTCGGCCAGCGCCACATGCCCCGCCGCGGCCGCCGCCTTGGCCTTCAGTTCCGCGTTCGCAACGAAGGTGGTCCCGGTCTCCTCCGGCTCCGGCAGGCCAAGTTCGCCCGCCGAGGTGAAGGTGGCGACGTAGGGGCCGAGCAGGTCCGCGATCTCGCGCACCTTGCCCTTGTTGTGGCTGGCGATCACCAGGGTGTCGCCGGTGAAGCGGCGGGGGGTGGTCATTGAGGCGTATCCTTACTTGACCGCGATGGCGGCCTTCTGGAGGGCGACCAGCTCGTCGATGCCCTTGCGGGCCAGCGCCATCAGTTCGGTGAATTGCGGCTCGGAGAAGGGCTTCTCCTCGGCGGTGCCCTGGACCTCGACGATGCCGCCGTTGCCGGTCAGCACGAAGTTGGCGTCGGCCTGGGCGGTCGAATCCTCGGCGTAGTCGAGGTCGAGCACGCTGGTGCCCTTGTAGATGCCGCAGGACACGGCGGCCACATGGTCGGTCAGCGGGATCGACTTGATGGCGCCGATGGACAGCAGGTGCTGGAAGGCGAGGTGCAGGGCCACGAAGCTGCCGGTGATCGCCGCCGTGCGGGTGCCGCCGTCGGCCTGGATGACGTCGCAGTCCACCTTGATCTGCTTCTCGCCCATGGCGGCGCGGTCGGTGACGGCGCGCAGCGCGCGGCCGATCAGGCGCTGGATTTCCTGGGTGCGGCCGGACTGCTTGCCCTTGGCGGCCTCGCGGTCGGTGCGGCTGTGGGTGGAGCGCGGCAGCATGCCGTATTCCGCCGTGACCCAGCCCAGGCCGGTGTTCTTCAGGAAGCGCGGAACGCCCTCGTCCACGCTGGCCGTGCACAGCACATGCGTGTCGCCGAAGCGCACCAGGCAGGAGCCCTCGGCGTACTTGCTGAAGTGGGGCTCAAGGGAAATGGTGCGCAGCTGGTCAAAGGCGCGGCCGGAGGGGCGCATCGGCATATCATCCGCAGAACTGTTGAAAACGGCCGGCAGGCTAGCGGGTGATGCCCCCGCCGTCCAGCGCGCAACCGGTGCGCACGTTGATTCGGCTGGAATACCTGCCTAAATTCGGGACGCTGCAACCACGCACACGGTCTGGCTTACGTCCGCGACATGATCACCGAGCTGAACCAACGGTCCCGCGAGATCTTCCGGCTGATCGTCGACGCCTATGTGGCGACCGGCGAGCCGGTGGGATCGCGCACGATCTCGCGGCGGCTGGGCATGGCCTTGTCGCCCGCGACCATCCGCAACGTCATGGCCGACCTGGAGGAACAGGGGCTGCTCTACGCGCCCCACACCTCCGCCGGGCGCATCCCGACCGAGGCGGGCCTGCGCCTGTTCGTCAACGGCCTGCTGGAGATCGGCAGCCTGACCGAGGACGAGCGCGAGTCGATCGAGGCGAAATGCTCCTCCTCGGGCCGGTCGCTTCAGGACGTGCTGGGCGAGGCGTCGACCATGCTGTCGGGACTGTCGCACTGCGCCGGCCTCGTCGTCGCGCCGAAGACCGACCGGCCATTGAAGCACATCGAATTCGTCTCGCTCGCCCCCGGCCGCGCGCTGGTCGTGCTGGTCAACGAGGACGGGCTGGTCGAGAACCGCGTCATCGAGGTGCCGGTGGGCGTGCCCGCCTCCACCTTGCAGATGGTGTCCAACTTCCTCAGCGCGAAGCTGGTCGGCCGCACGCTGGACGAGGCGCGCCAAGCCGTCCTGCGCGAGATCGAGGAGCAGAAGGTCGAGCTGGACGAGCTGTCGCGCAAGGTCGTGTCCGCCGGGCTCGCCACCTGGGCCGGGGCCGGCGGGCAGACCAACGGCCAGCTGATCGTGCGCGGGCAGGCCAAGCTGCTGGAGGACGTCACCGCCCTGTCGGACCTGGAGCGCGTGCGCGCCCTGTTCGAGGCGCTGGAAACCAAAGAGACCATGCTGCGCCTGCTGGACGCCACCGGACAGGGCGACGGGGTGCAGATCTTCATCGGGGCGGAGAACGTGCTGTTCAACCACTCCGGCTGTTCGCTGATCATCTCGCCGTTTCAGAACAGCCGCGAGCAGGTGATCGGCGCGATCGGCGTCATCGGCCCGACCCGCATCAATTATGCCCGAATCATTCCGCTGGTGGATTATACCGCCAAGGTCATCAGCCGCCTCGTCGGCTGAAGGCCGCTTCTCCACGCTTCGACCGACGAACCAAAAAGACAACGAGAGAGCCATGAGCGAAGAGCAGAACAAGCCCGCCGAAGCCGAGCTGGAGCAGACCAAGACCCCGAACGGTGCGCCGGGCGCCGAGACCAACGGCGCCGAGGCCGCTGCCGCCGCGCCGCCCGAGGAGCGCGTGGCCCAGCTGGAGGCCGAGGTGGCCAGCCTGAAGGACCAGCTGCTGCGTTCCATGGCGGAGGTCGAGAACACCCGCCGCCGCGCCCAGCGCGACCGCGAGGACGCCAGCAAGTACGCGGTGTCCAGCTTCGCCAAGGAACTGACGGCCGTGGCCGACAACCTGCGCCGCGCGCTGGAGGCCGTGCCGGCCGAGGGCCGCGAGCAGGACGAGATGCTGAAGAGCCTCGCCGTCGGCGTAGAGGCGACCGAGCGCCAGCTGTTCGCCGCCTTCGACCGCGCGGGCATCAAGAAGATCGACCCGACCGGCGAGCTGTTCGACCCGAACTTCCATCAGGTGATGTTCGAGATCGAGAACACCGGCAAGCCGGCCGGTACGGTCGTGCAAGTGCTCCAGCCCGGCTACACCATCCACGGCCGCCTGCTGCGCGAAGCCATGGTCGGCGTCGCCAAGGCCGGCCCGAACGACGCCGGTGGGCAGCACGTCGACACCAAAGCGTAAGCGATCGTGCGGGAGCCGCCGCGCGTGGGGTGATGCGCGGCGGCACTCGCGGCAAATTGTCGCGATTTTGACCAATCCGCCGGTTGACGGGGGTTCGTAAGAAGCCTAAGGGCTTGTGCCGTGCGCCGGAAACCCGATCTGGGTGGGCGTGCCGCACCGCACACTATGGCTTCAGCTCAACGAGGGACCGGCCCCGTGCCCAAGAGCATCCTGACCGTCGACGATTCCAAGACCATCCGCGACATGGTCACGTTCACGCTTCAGAAGGCGGGTTACGCCGTGTCGGAAGCCGCCGACGGCGCCGCCGGGCTGGCGATGGTCAACAAGCAGAAGTTCGACTGCATCATCACCGACCTGAACATGCCGGGCATGGACGGTCTGGCCCTGACCAAGGCGATCCGCGGCAGCGCCAACAACCGCGCCACCCCGGTCCTGCTCCTAACCACCGAGTCCGACCCGGCCAAGAAGACCGCCGGCCGCGAGGCCGGGGCGACCGGCTGGCTGGTGAAGCCGTTCAACCCGGAAAAGCTGGTCGAGACGGTGAAGAAGGTCTGCCCGTAAGGGAAAGTCCTGCGGCGGCAGGCAAGATCGGACACGGATGAACACGGATTTCGCTGCCCGCCATCACGGCCGTTCCCTGGAAAACAGGAACTCCCCCGCCGGATCGTGCGCCCCGAATCGCCTTTGCGCGGTCGCCCGGTTCGCCACGGCGTAGCAATAGACGCAGCCGTGCGGGCAGGTGTCGTAGTCGCCGATGTCGCGGCTCTCGGCGCAGAAGCAGCCCGGCCGGTTGCCCTTTTGCCGAGCCGGAATCGGGCGGCCCGCGACGTCGGACAGACGGTCCGCGTCCACGCAGCGGGTCGGCGTCACCCCAGCAACGCCGTCCAGCTCCGGCTGCGTGCACAGGGTCAGCGCCATGCCGTGGTCGGCGGCGATTCCGGCCAGGTCCGCCAGCAAAGCGCGTTTCTCCGCCGCGTCCGGGTCGCGCCAGGACAGGCCGGCGGCGTCCATGTTGCGCACGGTCTTGCGGTAGGGCTGGAGGAAGGACACCACCGCCTCGTCGGTCACGCCGCGCAGGCGCCCGGCGATCCGCGCGAAGGTCTCGCGATGCCAGCCGGACGGGGTCGCGTCGGTCGTCACGATGGGGTCGTAGCGCCACACCGCCGCGCGCGGCCCCCAGCGGTCGCGGACGTGGGCCATGTGCTCCACCGCGCGCTCCCAGTCGGGGACGGAGCGCTCCAGGGCGGTCGGCAGGCCGGTGACGCTGTATTGCACGACGAAGGGGAAGCCGGCGCCCGACACCACGTCCAGCGCACCCAGGAAGGGGCCGAGATTCTTGGTCCAGAAGACGAATCCGTCCACCGCCCCGCGCGTCAGGTCCACACGGTAGGTCTGGCCGCCATAGGGGTTCACCATGCGGCAGAAACCGGCGTCCAGGCGGTTCAGGAACCAGCGTCCATAAAAGGCGGGAATGTCGGTTTTGTAACTGGCGGAAACGATCATCGGCGAAGCATGGGAGCCCGTGTTTCCCTTATCAAGGCTGGACGGCGGCCCGCTTCGGCCTAAAGTGCCCGCAAAACGCACAGGAGAGCGCCGTGACCGGCGAGAGAGACCAACAGATCGAATGGAACGGCGTGGTGCGCTTCCGGCTGCCGGCCGGCTGGCGCGCCGACGTGGAGGAGCACGAAGGCCATTCCGTCGCGGCCTTCCACCCGCCGGCCCCGGCGGGCGGCGTTCTGCGGCTGGTCACCGACCGGGTGGCGCCGAAGGAGGGGCCGGACGGCGTGACGGCGGTTCTGCGCGAAATGGCGTTGCGATTCGTGCGCCCCCAGGATTCGCGGGCCAGCGACCGCACGGTCGAACCCTGGGGCGAGGACGGCATCGTCGCCCAGGCCGTGATGATGACGGACGAGGACGGCCGGACCGACGCGCATTATCTGTGGCTGGTCGGGGCCGAGCGCGCCGGACAGGCCTCGGTCGCCATGTTCAGCTACGGCCTGCCGGCGGTCATGGACGGCGACGAATCCTGCGCGGCCACCCTGGCCCACCTGGACGCGGCCATCCGGGCGGCGGACATTCTCTGACCGAACCGCCCCCCAACGAAAAAGCCGCCCATCGGAGGGCGGCTTTTCGGGGGATAAGGCGTCAGCAGTGGCCGGCGCCGCCGGCCATCAGGGCCTTCAGTTGAACGGCCTTGGGATCGTGGGCCAGCGCCGCTTCCTCCGCTGCCATCGCGGCGAGGCTGATGAAGCGCGCCAGATCGTCCAGATCGCACTTCGTCGCGTCGTCCATCAGGCTGTCGAGGCAGGACTTGATGGCCAGAGCCACGTCGCGCCGATCGTCCATCATGGTGATTCCCCCTGGAATACTGTTCGCAGTTCCCCGCTCAGGGCGGCCGGTCCGCGAACAAGATCGGCGCCCTACCCCGAACGGATATACCATAGCCACGACGGCGTTTCACTATTAGAATCTTGGGACATAAAATAACCAAAGCAACTGCCAATTGATTTCTCTGGTAAAAGCACACCGCTGCGCCTTAATGAAAAGTTAACATCAGCCTTCGAGTTCTTGTAAGTGTGTTAATGACTTGTAACAATCACCCATTCCTCCCCCTGGAGGGGTGAATATCCGGGTATATACGCGGAGCGACTTTGAATACACTAGTATTCCATTGCCGCGCGAGGCTGCTCCCGCGACGATATGCCCAGGCGTGCAGGTCCGATTTCCGTCTTTTGCCGTTTGAGGGAGTAACCGGGGCGTTGCAGGGCGAAACGCACCTGCCTATATCTCCGGCGACAGTCGTGATCTCACCCAAACCGTTTCCACTGACCCGATGGGGATCGCGGTGGTGCCGGAACACACGGGCCGCCACGCATCTGCCGAACAACAGAGGCTGAACATGAGCAAAGTCATTGGCATCGACCTCGGCACCACGAACTCGTGCGTGGCCGTTATGGAAGGCTCCAGCGCCAAGGTGATCGAAAACGCCGAGGGCGCGCGCACGACGCCGTCCATGGTGGCCTTCGCGCAGAACGGCGAGCGTCTGGTCGGCCAGCCGGCCAAGCGTCAGGCGGTGACGAACCCGGAAAACACCCTGTTCGCCATCAAGCGCCTGATCGGTCGCCGCTTCGACGATCCGCTGACCAAGAAGGACCAGGGCCTCGTCCCGTACCGGATCATCCCCGGCGACAACGGCGACGCCTGGGTGGAGTCTTTCGGCAAGAAGTACAGCCCGTCGCAGATCAGCGCCTTCATCCTGCAGAAGATGAAGGAGACCGCGGAAAACTACCTGGGTGAGAAGGTCACGCAGGCGGTCATCACCGTCCCGGCCTACTTCAACGACAGCCAGCGCCAGGCGACCAAGGATGCCGGCAAGATCGCCGGCCTGGAAGTCCTGCGCATCATCAACGAGCCGACGGCCGCGGCGCTCGCCTACGGCATGGAGAAGAAGGGCAGCGGCACCATCGCGGTCTACGACCTCGGCGGCGGCACCTTCGACATCTCCGTGCTGGAGATCGGCGACGGCGTGTTCGAGGTGAAGTCGACCAACGGCGACACCTTCCTGGGCGGCGAGGACTTCGACGCGCGGATCATCGACTACCTCGCGGACGAGTTCAACAAGGAGCAGGGCATCGACCTGCGCAAGGACCGCCTGGCGCTCCAGCGCCTGAAGGAAGCGGCGGAAAAGGCGAAGATCGAGCTGTCCTCGGCCATGCAGACCGAGGTGAACCTGCCCTTCATCACCGCCGACCAGTCCGGCCCGAAGCACCTGAACATCAAGCTGACCCGCGCCAAGCTGGAAGCCCTGGTGGACGAGCTGGTCCAGCGCACCATCGAGCCCTGCAAGGCGGCCCTCAAGGACGCCGGCCTGAAGGCCAGCGAGATCGACGAGGTGATCCTGGTCGGCGGCATGACCCGCATGCCCAAGGTCATCGAGGCGGTGAAGCAGTTCTTCGGCCGTGAGCCGCACCGCGGCGTGAACCCGGACGAGGTGGTCGCCATCGGC
>JAEZID010000278.1 GCA_023416195.1 Pseudomonadota bacterium
ACTGTTAATCCGCGTGTCGCTGGTTCGAGTCCAGCATCCGGAGCCATTGCGCGGGTGTAGCTCAGTTGGTTAGAGCGCCGGCCTGTCACGCCGGAGGCCGCGGGTTCAAGTCCCGTCACTCGCGCCATCTTCCTTCTCCCCTGTTGACGCGGCCCTGCCAGGGCGCCGACACTCGTCCGAAAAAGGGGAGGAGAGACGATCATGGCGCGCCTTGCCGCCAATCTTACCATGCTGTTCAACGAGGTCCCGTTCCTCGACCGTTTCGGCGCGGCGGCGAAAGCCGGCTTCCGCGCGGTGGAATTCCTGTTTCCCTACGCCCATGACGAAGCCGAAATCGCCCGCCGCAAGGCCGAAAGCGGCGTTTCGGTGGCGCTGTTCAACCTGCATCCTGGCGACTGGGACGCGGGCGAGCGCGGCCTTGCCTGCCTGCCCGACCGGGAGGTGGAGTTCGTGGAATCCGTCGAGCGCGCGCTGATCTACGCCGCCGCGCTCGACTGCCCCACACTGCACGTCATGGCCGGCATCCCGCCCCAGGGAATGAGCCGGGACGACGCCCTGGCCCTCTATGTGGAACGCCTGCGCCACGCCGCCCGCCGCGCCGCCGACCACGACCGCGCCATCGTGATCGAGCCGCTGAACGACCGCGACATGCCCGGCTACCTGCTGCGCACCACCACGGAGGCGGCACGGGTGATCGAGGCGGTGGGCGCGGCGAATCTCGGCCTGCAATTCGACCTCTACCACGCGCAGATCATGGAAGGCGACCTGACCACGCGGCTGCGGCGGCTGGCGCCGATGATCCGGCACGTCCAGATCGCCGGGGTTCCCGACCGGCACGAGCCCAACACGGGCGAATGCGACCCGCATCACCTGCTGCGCGTCGTGGACGAGATCGGCTATCGCGGCTGGGTCGGCTGCGAATACCGCCCGAAGGCCGGCACGCTGGCCGGGCTGGGCTGGGCCAGGCGGTATCTGGAGGGCGCGTGATGGGCCGGCTGCTTCTGGGATGCGTGGCCGACGACTACACCGGCGCGTCGGACCTCGCCAACACGCTGGCCAAGGCCGGGCTGCACACGGTGCAGACCATCGGGCCGGAGGGCCTCGCCCACGCGCCCGACGACGCCGAGGCGGTCGTCGCCGCGCTCAAGAGCCGCTCCATCGAGCCGGACGAGGCCGTGCGGATGTCGGTCGCGGCATGGCGCCGGCTGAAGGCGCTCGGCGCGCGGCAGTGCTATTTCAAATACTGCTCGACCTTCGACAGCACCGACCGAGGCAACATCGGCCCGGTGATGGACGCCCTGCTGGCCGAGACGGGGGCCGACTTCACCATCGCCTGCCCCGCCTTTCCGGAAACCGGCCGCACCGTCTACCAGGGCCACCTGTTCGTGTGGAGCCAGCCGCTCCATGAATCGCCGCTGAAGGATCATCCGCTGAACCCCATGCGGGATTCCAACCTGCTGCGCGTGCTGGAACGGCAGAGCCGGACCACGGTGGGGCTGGTGGACTGGCAGACGGTTTCGCAGGGGGCCGAGGCGGTGCGCGCCGCCTTCGACGTGCTGCGCCGGGCCGGAGTGGGAGCGGCGGTGGTGGACGCCATCACGCTGGCCGACCTTGCCGCCATCGGGGCGGCCTGCCGGGACCTGCCGCTGGTCACCGGGGCTTCAGGGTTGGCCGGGGGACTGGCCCGCAACGTCATCGAGGCGGGCTTGGCGGACGGGCGGAACGCCACCGGCCTGCCGGCCGTGGCCGGGCCGGAGGTTCTGCTGGCCGGAAGCTGCTCCCCCGCCACGCTGGCGCAGGTGGAGGTCGCCGCCCAGCGGTATCCGCTGCTGCGGCTGGACGTGGACGCCCTGCTGGGCGGCACGGACGTCGTTCCGGAACTGCTGGAGCAGATTACGGGCCGGTTCGGTCAGGGGCCGGTTCTGGTCGCCTCCAGCGCCGCGCCGGACGCGGTTCGGACCGTGCAGGACCGTTTCGGCCGGGACGAGGCCGGGCGGCGCGTGGAGGAGACCTTCGCGCGCCTCGCCGCCGGGCTGGCCGAGGCCGGCGCCCGGCGCTTCGTGGTGGCGGGGGGCGAGACCTCCGGCGCGGTGGTCGATGCGCTGGGGGTGAAGGCCCTGCGCATTGGGCCGGAGATCGCGCCGGGCGTGCCGGCCACGGTCAGCCTGGGGCCGATCCCCTATGCACTGGCGCTGAAGTCCGGGAACTTCGGCGGTCCCAACTTCTTCGCCGACGCGCTGGAGGTCATGCCATGACGATTCTCATCACCGGCGGCAACGGGTTCCTCGGCCGGAGGCTGGCGCAACGGCTGCTGGCGGAAGGCGGACACGAGGTCACGCTGCTGGACATCCAGGCCGGGCCGGACCTGCCGCCGGGTGCCTCGGCCATCGTCGGGGACCTCGGCGATCCGGCGGTGCAGGAGCAGTTGCGCAGCCGGGGGTTCGACAGCGTCTTCCATCTGGCCGCCGTGGTCAGCGCCGCCGCCGAAGCCGACTTCGACCTCGGCATGCGGGTCAATGTGGACGGCACGCGGGCTCTGCTGGAGATCTGCCGGGACCTGCCCTCCCCGCCCCGGCTGGTGTTCGCCAGTTCGGTGGCGGTGTTCGGCCACGCGCCAGCCCTGGTGGAGGACGACACGCCGGCCCGGCCGCAGTCCTCCTACGGCACGCAGAAGGCCATCGGGGAGCTGCTGGTCAACGACTACAGCCGGAAGGGCTTCGTGCGGGGATGCAGCCTGCGGTTGCCGACCGTGGTGGTGCGGCCGGGCAAGCCGAACCTCGCGGCCTCCTCCTTCGCCAGCGGGATCATCCGGGAACCGCTGGCGGGACAGCGCGCGGCCTGCCCGGTGCCGCTGGAGCAGCCGCTGTGGGTCGGTTCGCCCGCCCAGGTCGTCGCCAACCTGCTGCACGCCCACGGGCTGGATCAGGACGCCTGGGAGGACGACCGGACGGTCAACCTGCCGGGCATCTCCGTGACGGTGGCGGACACGATCTCGGCGTTGGAGCGGGCCGGGGGCGATCCGTCGCTGATCGACCACCGGCCGGACGAGCGCATCGCCCGCATCGTGGCGAGCTGGCCCGGCGCCATGAACACGGCGCGGGCCGACCGGCTGGGCTTCGGCCGGGACGCGGGCATCGACGCCATCGTCCAAGCCTATGTGGAAGGCGGTTAACCGGTCTTTTTCTGCTCGGACTGGATGAGATCGACGATCCGCTTCAGCGCGGCGGCGTCGAGCGGGCTGTCCATGGTCAGGTCCTGGGCGAACTTGCGGATCGCCCCGATGGAGCGGCGCTTGGCGATGAAGTCGGCGTCGCCCTCCTCGGTCGGCAGGACCACCGGCCCCTTGTAGTAGGAGCCGCGGAAGCCCCACTGGCGCCGGCCGTCGGCGCGCCACTGCGACCCATCGGACAGGATCATGCAGCGCCGGTCGTGGGTGAAGGACGCGACGGTGGCGAGTGACTGCGGCCCGCTTTGGCTGGCGTGCACGGTCACGGCGTCTCCGACGTTGAACTCGATCTTGCGGTATTCCATCAGGAGGTCCAGGCGGAGCGTGGGAGGGGTTCGCCGGGCAGGAAGTCGTTGGACGCCTCGCGCTGGCGTTCGACGGCTTCCATCAGGCGGGACTTGGCGGCGTTGCGGCTTTTCTCGGCGGACGGCTTCGACCGGCCGCCGTTCAGCGCGGCGAGGAAGCCGGTCGCGGAGCGCGCGGCCTTCCCGAGCGAGGGCGGCACGGCCGAGCGGACCGGAGCCGCCGGGCGCCGTCCGACCGCCGCCTCGGCGTGGGCCATCGCGTTCGCGCGCTCCACGATGCGTTCCCGGCAATCGCGGTCGAGCGTCTGGAAGACGCGGGCGGCCTCGTGCAAATCGCGCTCGCCGCGCGATTCGATGGCGCGGTTCAGGGCGTTGCTCAGCAGCCGGAATTCCAGCACGCCGGGCATCCGGGCCTGTTCGACCGCGCGGGCCAGAACGCCGACGGCTTGCAAGGTATCGTGGTCGAGGGTGCGTTTGGACATCGATATGCTGTGCCGTCCGACATGGATCGCCCTGCAATATCGGCAGGCGCGAGTCCCGGTCAAGAGCGATCCGGCTCCGGAGAGTCGTCCGCGCCGCCATCAGCGCTCGGTTCCACGGCACCGCGTCTTTGCAGCCACAGCGCGACCAGCCAGCACAGCGCCGCCCAGGCCGCCCCGACGCACCAGCCGGCCAGCACGTCGGTCGGCCAATGGACCCCCAGATAGACGCGACTGACGCCGATCAGCAGCGTCAGGGCCATCGCCACCAGCAACGGGTAGGCCTTCAGCCGCCGCCGCGCCGCGAAGCGCGCCAGCAGGGCGCCCAGCGTCAGGTAGACGACCGCCGACAGCAGCGAATGGCCGCTCGGGAAGCTGGCCGTGAACACCACGTCGCCGTGGGGAACGAGGTCCGGCCGCGCCCGTGCGATTCCCATCTTCAGCAGGGAGCTGAGGACCATCCCGCCCCCGACCGACAGCAGGAGCAGCAGAGCCGCCCCCCGCTTGCCGAGAAGGAGAAGATAGCCCAGCACCGTCAGCGTGATCAGGGACAGCACCACGATGCTGCCCAGCGCCGTGACGTTGCGGGCCGTTTCCTCCACCCAGGCCGGTCCCAGCGCGTGGGTCGGGTCCACCGGATCGCGGAGGGACAGCAGAATCGCGCGGTCCAGGGCGGCCGTTTCGCCCTGCATCACCTCGCCGGCCAGATTGACGAAGGCGGCCAGCAGGCCGGCGACGACGGCCAGACCGATGAGAAGAGTCAGTTCGTGCCGTCCGAGCCGGTTCCAGAAGCCGTTGCGCAGCATGGGGAAGGTGCCTGTGTCCTGCGGGTCGCGCGGAGGCGTGACCTTACACAACAGGCATCCGGACACAACAGGCGGCCGGGCACAACTGGCTTCAGGAGGCCGGCTTCGAAAGGATCGCCCTTATTCTTCGGCGCGCATCCGTTCGGCGACGGCGCAGTCGGGGCGGGACCACGCCTGGTCGCCGGAGCGGGAGGCGTCCACGGCGGGACGGACCCGGGGACGGTTGGCGGCAAGGCGGCGCAACCGCGCGATGTCGCGGTCGCTCAAGCCCTGGATGTGGCGGATCAACGCCAACGGCATGGGGTGCTCAACCCTTTTTCGCTTTACCCATAGGTCAAGTATGGGGATCACGCGGTGCGGTTTGAAGATGCACTATGGGGATTGGCCGATTGGAAGACCGGCGCCGGAGTTACCCAGCAAACATAAAGATATCTTTATGCTTGCGCGGCAGCGGGCGCGCTGATACATCCTTGCCCTGATGCGGGCCAACGGGTCCGCGCCGTTCTTTTGTCCGTCAGGAGACACGCCCCATGGCCGCGCCCGCCAACTTCACCGACTACAAGGTCAAGGACATCAGCCTCGCCGAGTGGGGCCGCAAGGAAATCAACATCGCCGAGACCGAGATGCCGGGCCTGATGGCGCTGCGCGAGGAGTTCGGCGATTCCAAGCCGCTGAAGGGCGCGCGCATCGTCGGCTGCCTGCACATGACCATCCAGACCGCCGTCCTGATCGAGACGCTGACGGCGCTCGGCGCGACCGTGCGCTGGTCCTCGTGCAACATCTTCTCGACCCAGGATCAGGCCGCCGCGGCCATCGCCGCCGCCGGCATCCCGGTCTTCGCCTGGAAGGGCGAGACGGAGGAGGAGTTCTGGTGGTGCATCGAGCAGACCCTGCGCGGTCCGGACGGTTGGACGCCGAACATGATCCTGGACGATGGCGGCGACGTCACCCAGATCATGCACGACAAGTATCCGGAGATGCTGGACGACGTGCGCGGCCTGTCGGAGGAGACCACCACCGGCGTGCACCGCCTGTATGAGATGATGAAGAAGGGCACCCTCAAGGTTCCCGCCATCAACGTCAACGACAGCGTCACCAAGTCGAAGTTCGACAACCTCTACGGCTGCCGCGAATCGCTGGTGGACGGCATCAAGCGCGCCACCGACGTGATGATGGCCGGCAAGGTCGCCGTCGTCGCCGGCTATGGCGACGTGGGCAAGGGCTCGGCCGCCTCGCTGCGTTCGCAGGGTGCGCGCGTGATGGTCACCGAGATCGACCCGATCAACGCGCTCCAGGCGGCCATGGAAGGCTATCAGGTGGTGACCATGGACGAGGCCGCCCCGCTGGGCGACATCTTCGTCACCGCCACCGGCAACGTGGACGTCATCACGCTGGACCACATGCGCCAGATGAAGGACCGCGCCATCGTCTGCAACATCGGCCACTTCGACAGCGAGATTCAGATCGAGTCGCTGCGCAATCTGAAGTGGGAAGAGGTCAAGCCGCAGGTTGACGAGGTCGTCTTCCCGGACGGCAAGCGCCTGATCGTTCTGGCCCAGGGCCGTCTGGTGAACCTGGGCTGCGCCACCGGCCACCCGAGCTTCGTGATGAGCGCCAGCTTCACCAACCAGGTGCTGGCCCAGATCGAGCTGTGGAACAACCACCAGAACTACGAGCGCAAGGTCTACGTTCTGCCCAAGCACCTGGACGAGAAGGTCGCCCGCCTGCACCTGGACAAGATCGGCGCCAAGCTGACCACGCTGTCGGCCAAGCAGGCCGAGTACATCGGCGTGAACGTCAACGGCCCGTTCAAGCCGGAACACTACCGCTATTAAGATCGGCGTTCGCCGATGCGGAAAGGGCCGCCCACCGGGCGGCCCTTTTTGTTTGCGCGTTCACCGGGTTTTGGATCAGCCCAGCTTGAAATAGCCCACGAGATGCCGCAGGTCGGTGGCCTGATTGGCCAGCGACTGGGCGGCGGCGGTGGTCTCCTCGACCAGCGCGGCGTTCTTCTGGGACATCTCGTCCATATGGGCGACGGTTGAGTTGATCTCGTCCAGGGCCGAGGCCTGCTCGCTGCTGGCCGAGGCCATTTCGGCGATCAGGGTGGCGACCTGCTGGACACCCGACACGATGCCTTCCAAAGCGCCTCCGGCCTTCTTGACCAGTTCCACGCCGTCCTTCACCTGATCGTTGCTGTCCAGGATCAGGCCCTTGATCTCCTTGGACGCCTGCGCCGACCGCTGGGCGAGGTTGCGCACCTCCTGGGCCACCACGGCGAAGCCGCGCCCGGCGTCGCCCGCCCGCGCCGCCTCCACCGCCGCGTTGAGTGCCAGCAGGTTGGTCTGGAAGGCGATCTCGTCGATCACCCCGATGATGTCGGTGATCTTGCGGCTGGCCTCCTCGATGCGCTTCATCGCGTCGATGGCCGAGCCGGCAACCTCGCCGCCGGATTCGGCGGAGCGGCGGGCGTCGGTCGCCATGTGATTGGCGCGCTGGGCGTTGTCGGCGTTGGAGCGCACGGTGGCGCCCAGCTCCTCCATGCTCGCCGCCGTCTGCTCCAGGCTCGACGCCTGCTGCTCGGTCCGCTCGGCAAGGTCGTGGGAGCCCAGCGAGACTTCCGAGGCGGCGGCCGTGATGGCTTCGGTGGCCTGCCGGATCTGCCCGACGATCTCCGCGAGCTTGGCGGAGGTGGCGTTGACGTCGGTCTTCAGCGTCTGGAAGGCGCCCTGGTAGTCGCGCTCGACGCGCTTGTTCAGGTCGCCCTGGGCCAGCGCGCCCAGCACCTCGCCCAGGTCGCGGATCACGCTGCCCACCGTGTCGGTCAGGCGGTTGATGCCCTCCGACATGGTCCGGTAGAAGCCGTCCTTGTCGGCCAGATCGAGGCGGCGCGACAGGTCGCCCTTCGACACGCCGTCGATCAGCGCGGCGATCTCCTCGCCGATGGCCTTTTCGCGGGCGCGCTGGGCCTCGTCGGCGCGGCGCTCGGCCTCCAGCCGCTCGCGCTCGGCCTCGTCCATCGTCCTCTTGGCGATGGCGTTGTCCTTGAAGACCTGCACCGCCCTGGCCATCTCGCCGACCTCGTCGCGGCGGTCGAGGCCGGGGATGGCGACGTCCAGCTTGTCGCCGGCCAGCTCGTGCATGGTGCCGCTGATGGCGCGCACCGCCCCCATCTGCCGGCGCAGCAGCAGGAAGCTGACGATGCCGAAGACGATGGTGACGAGCGGCGCCAGGATCAGGACGACTTCCTGCACCTCGGTCACCGTCCTCAGAACGTCGGCGCGCTTCAGGCCGACGAAGAGGATGCCGACCACCTTGCCCGACGCGTCGAAGAGCGGATCGTAGGCGGTGTAATAGGGTTCGCCCAGGATGTACGCCTCGCCCCGGAAGGGGGCGCGGTTGTGGAACAGCGCGTCGTAGACCGGCCCCGGATCGAGCTTGGTGCCGACCGCGCGGCTGCCGTCACTTTTCAGCACGTTGGTGGAGACGCGGACATCACCCTGGAACACCGTGGCGACGCCGCCGGTCAGGTCGCGGACGCGGTCCACCACCGTGGTGTCGCCATCGACGCGGAAGTCGCCGACGTGAAGGGCGCCGTCGCGAACGCTGTACCCCTGCCCTTTCTGTTCGAGCAGCATGCGGGCGAGCCCGATGCTCCGCTCGCGCTGCTGAAGCGCCGCCTCGGCGCTCCGCTCGCTCAGGATGTAGCTTGACGACAGCGTCAGGATGGCCGCCAGGATGACCAGCCCCAGCACGTTGAGCAGCGACAGCTTGGCGGTCAGCGTCAGGTTCTTGAACACGGCAGCTCCCTTGGGCGAGAGCTGAATGTTATAGGACTTTGTTAGTATGCTAAAGTGACGAATTTTAAGAACAGGGTTGCCCTTACGCGCGGGCCGGGACCGGTCTCGCGCGGAACGGCGGCTCGGATCAGCGCCGCACCATCGGCGCGAGATCCTTGCGGATCCCGGCGTCGAGACGCGCGTTCAGGTCCTCGACCATGCGGCGGGTGATGTCCAGGAAGGTCGCCTCGCGGTCGGCGAGCGAGATGTTCTCCGGAACCGTGGTGGAATAGGTCACCGTCGCCTTGGTCGTGCCATGGAAGGACGCGGTGCCGGGGCCGCCCGCCGGCACGTCGCCGGTCACCTCGACGTCCAGCCGGCCGTCGTAGCGCTGGGCCTGATCGTTGGTGAAATAGCCCTGGACGCCGCCGGTCTTCGGCAGCTGGGTTTCCACGATGCTGGCGTCGCGGATGGTGACGCGCACGCGGCCGGGACCGCCCGACGCCTGCAACCGCTCGTTCGCCCAGCGGCGCACCGCCTCGGCCGGCGGGACGGAGGACCGCTGCTCCACGTGATTGCCGCCGATCGGACGATGGGCGTCCACCACGTCGATGCTGGCGGCGTTCAGGACGATGGGGCCGAAGTTGGAAAAGTCGATGGGCCGGGGCGCCGGGCGCGGCGGCGTGCTCTGGCAGGCCGACAGCGCGAGCGCGGCCAAACTGGCGGCGAGAACGAAACGGCGGGACGGCATGATCGCTCCGGTTGGATTCGAGTACGGCGCGGCACTATAGCCGCGCCGTCTCCAACCTGCATCAGGCTTGAGGCTTGCCGTACACGCGGTCGAGATCCGCGTCGTCGAAGTGGTAGGCGGTCGAGCAGAACTGGCAGACCACCTCGACGCGGCCGTCGTCGATCTTCAACTCCTGGACCTCCTCGCGCGGCAGGCTGGACAGCATGTCCGAGACCCGCTCGCGCGAGCAGCGGCAGCCGAAGCGCAGGCCCTTGGGCTGCCAGACGCGCACGCCGTCCTCGTGGAACAGGCGGAACAGCAGGTCGCTGGCCGCCAGATCCGAGGCCAGAAGCTCCTCGCCGGTGGTCGTGGACAGCAGGACCATGGCGCGGCGCCACGCGTCCTCGTCGCCGGAACCCAGGACCTTCTCGGTCTCGTCCTGCGGCAGGCGCTGCACCATGATGCCGCCGGCTCGCCACGCGCCGGTCCCGGTCTCCTGATCGACGGAGATGGTCAGGCCGGTGTCGATCTGCTCCGACTGGCGGAAATAGTGCTGCACGCAGTCGGCCAGCGTCTTGCCGTACAGCTCGACGATGCCCTGGTAGCGGTCGGTGTTCGGCCCCTGGTCCACGGTGAAGGCGATGTAGCCCTTGCCCAGCAGCGCCGGGGCCGGAGCAATGGCCACGTCGTCGGCGGCCTTCTTCAGCTCATCCTCGTCGTACTGGGCGTAGGCGCGGATGTCGCCGACCGACGTGATGTCGGCGACCATCAGCTTGATCGGCCCGTCGCCCTTGGTCTGGAGCGTGAAGATGCCGTCGTACTTCAGCATGCTGGACAGCAGCACGGCGAGCGCCATCGTCTCCGCCAGGAACCGGGCGACCGGCTCCGGGTACTTGTGGCGGGCCAGAATCTCGTCCAGGGCGGGGCCCAGCTTCACCATGCGGCCTCGCAGGCGCGATGCCTCGATCTGGAACGGCAGAACGAGGTCGTCGGTCAGCGGCCGGACGGAAGGATCGTCCATTGGGTCCTCAAACTTCCTTTAGATTTTGGCTCCGAGGCACCAGGCCAGGATGGCCTTCTGGGCGTGCAGGCGGTTTTCCGCCTCGTCCCAGACCACGGAATGCGGGCCGTCGATGACGCCGTCCGTCACTTCCTCGCCACGGTGGGCCGGCAGGCAGTGCATGAACAGGGCGTCGCTGTTGGCAAGGCTCATCAGCTGCTCGTTCACCTGATAGGGCGCCAGCCCGGCGTGACGTTCCTCGACGTCGGTGTTGTTCATGGACACCCAGGTGTCGGTGACGACGCAATCAGCGTTGCGCACCGCGTCCTCGGGATCCTTGACGTGAACCACACGGCCGCGCTTTTCGTTCCGCGCCCATTCAAGCAGGGCCGGCGACGGACCGAACCGTTCCGGGCAGGCGACGCGGATTTCGAAGTCGAACCGCACGGCGGCGTGAATCCAGCTGACCGCGACGTTGTTGGCGTCGCCGCTCCAGGCGACGACCTTGCCGGTGATCGGGCCGCGGTGCTCCTCGAAGGTCAGGAGGTCGGCCATGATCTGGCAGGGGTGCGACTGGTCGGTCAGCCCGTTGATGATGGGGATCGAGGCGTGCTCCGCCAACTCGTGCACGCGCTCCTCGCCCATGGTGCGGACCATCACGGCGTCCACATAGCGCGACAGGACGCGCGCGGTGTCGCCGATGGTCTCGCCACGGCCGAGCTGCATGTCGTCGGGCTTCAGCACAACGACGTCGCCGCCGAGCTGGCGCATGCCGACCTCGAACGAGACGCGGGTGCGGGTCGAGGGCTTCTCGAAGATCATGGCGAGCGTCCGCCCGGCCAGGGCCGAGCGGTGCGCGTCGATGTTCTTCTTGATCTGGGCAGCGCGGTCCAGAATGTGGCGCAGCGTGCCCGTGTCGAGCCGGTCGATGTCGAGGAAATGCCGGACGTTGGTCATCATGCGAACTCCCGCGCCGTCTGGGCGAGGATGCCGATGGCCTCCTCCACATGGGCCTCAGTGATGGTCAGCGGCGGCAGAACGCGCACGACGTTGTCGCCGGCCGGAACGGTCAGCAGGCCGTTGGCGCGGGCCTTGGCCACCACCTCGCCGTTGGCCGGACCGCAGACGAGGCCGAGCAGCAGGCCCTGGCCGCGCACGTCCTTGAACACCGCCGGGAACTGCCCGGCGAGGTCGCGCAGGCGGCCCTGGAACACGTCGGCGATGCGCTGCACGCCGTCGAGGAAGCCCGGCTCCAGCACCACGTCCAGAACGGCGTTGCCGACCGCCGTGGCCAGCGGGTTGCCGCCGTAGGTCGAGCCGTGCGTGCCGGCGGTCATGCCGGACGCCGCCTTCTCCGTGGCGAGGCAGGCGCCGAGCGGGAAGCCCCCGCCGATGCCCTTCGCCACCGCCATGACGTCCGGCGTGATGCCGGCCCATTCATGGGCGAACAGCTTGCCGGTGCGGCCCATGCCCGACTGGATCTCGTCCAGGAACAGCAGCAGACCGTGCTGGTCGCAGAGTTCGCGCAAGGCCCGCAGGAACTCCACCGAGCCGACGCGGATGCCGCCCTCGCCCTGGATGGGCTCAAGGCAGATGCCGGCCGTCTCCTCGGTGATGGCGGCGCGCACGGCGTCCAGGTCGCCGAAGGGAACGAGGTCGAAGCCGTCCAGCAGCGGGCCGAAGCCCTTGATCAGCTTTTCCTGCTTCGCCGCCGAGATGGCGCCCAGCGTGCGGCCGTGGAAGGCCTGCTCGAACGTGATGATGCGGTTCCGGCGCGGGTTGCCGTTCTCATAATGGTACTTGCGCACCAGCTTGGCGCCGCACTCCCACGCCTCGGCACCCGAGTTCGTGAAGAACACGGTGTCGGCGAAGGTGGCCTGGGTCAGACGCGCGGCAAGGCTCTCCTGCCCGGCGACCCGGAACAGGTTGGAGGTGTGCCACAGCTTGTTCGCCTGCTCCGTCAGCGCCTTGATCAGGTGCGGATGGGCGTGGCCGAGCGCGTTCACCGCCACGCCGGCGGCGAAGTCCAGGAATCGTCGCCCGTCGGTCGCGTAGAGATACGGACCTTCGCCGCGCTCGAACACAACGTCGGCGCGGGCATATGTGGGCATAACGACCGGAATCACGGCTCAAGCCTCCCAAGAGGAAAAAAACCCGGCGGGCACCCCTGCCCGCCGGGGAAGGGGCAAATATCAAGAGATCGTTTGGTTCTGTCAACGAAATGGCAGAGACCGGGAACCGCCGGGGATGAGACGTTCCGTCACGCCTTCAGCTTGTAGCCGGTCTTCAGCATGCGCCAGGCCAGCCACCACAGCCCGCCGTTCACCGCCAGCATGACCGCGACGCCGACCGCCAGCGTGCCGTCCGAACGGCCGATGAAGCCGTAGCGGAAGCCGTCGATCATATAGAAGAACGGGTCGAAATGCGCGATCCACCAGAAGGTCGGCGGCAGGCTCTCCACCGAATAGAAGGTGCCGGACAGGAAGGACAGCGGCGTCACCACGAAGTTCGTCACCGCCGCGATGTGGTCGAACTTCTCCGACCAGATGCCGCCGACGAGGCCCAGCAGCGACAGCAGCATGGAGGCCATGATGGCGTGGAAGATCACGAATTCCGGATGCGCGACGCGGATCGGCACGAAGGCCCAGATCGCCAGCCCGGTGACCAGCCCGACGCACAGGCCGCGCGTCACCCCGCCCATGACGAAGCCGAAGGCCAGCTCCAGCGGGGCCATGGGCGGCATCAGGATGTCCACGATGTTGCCCTGGACCTTCGAGATCACCACCGACGAGGAGGTGTTGGCGAAGGCGTTCTGCGCCATCGCCATCATGATCAGGCCGGGCGCCAGGAATTCCAGGTACGGCACCGGGCCGACCGTGCGGACCGCACCGCCCAGTGCCAGCGCGAAGACGGCGTAGAACAGCAGCGTGGTGACGACGGGCGCCCAGATGGTCTGCTGGTGCACCTTGATGAAGCGCCACACCTCGCGCGCATACAGGGTCCACAGGCCGACCCAGTTGACGGCGCCGACGGTACGGGGCATGGGAGGAAGAGGATGTGTCATCGCATCACTATTCACGAGGGCGGACGGGACTTTAGGACGCCTGGGCCGTTCCGACAACCGCCGCCGGACGGGAGACAGCCATGACGCGCGAAACCGCCGCACCGGACCGCAAGCTCCCCAGGCGCGTCACGCCGCAGTATCTGGAGAACGCGGCGCTGCATTACCTGGAGCGTTTCGCCACCTCATCGGCCAACCTGCGCCGCGTGCTGATGCGCAAGGTCGATCGCTCGGTGCAGGCGCACGGCACCGACCGGGAGGAAGGCGCGCGGTGGGTCGATGAGCTGATCGCGCGTTACCAGCGCAGCGGGCTGCTGAACGACACGGCCTATGCGGAGATGCGCGCGGCCAGCCTGCACCGCCGGGGAGCCTCCACCCGCGCCATCCGCGAGAAGCTGGCGTCCAAGGGCATCGCGCGGGACGAGGCGGACAAGGCGCTGGACGCCCTGGACGAGGAGGTGGACGGCGACCTGAACCTGACCGCCGCGCTGGCGCTCGCCCGCCGCCGCCGGCTGGGGCCGTACCGCCTGCCGGAAAAGCGCGCGGAACACCGCGACAAGGACTTGGCGGCGCTGGGGCGCGCGGGCTTTTCCTACGACATCGCGCGGCGGGTGGTGGACGCCGAGGATCCGGACGCGGTGGAGTGATCACCCCTCTCCCAGCCCCGCTGGGAGAGGGAGGGAAAATTGAAGCACATGGATGGGCGGGGAACAGGAGCGCCCCGCTCGGCATTGTCCCGCCATGGACATCACCCGGCCCATGGACATCACCCGGCAACGTGCCCTGCTGCATGACGAAAAGCACTTCGCCCACGCGCTGGCGCGCGCCGGGGCGGGGGCGGTCATCTTCGCCTTTCCGCTGCTGATGACCATGGAGATGTGGGAGCTGGGCTTCTACATGGACCGCTTCCGGCTGGCACTGTTCATGCTGGTGACGATGCCGGTGCTGTTCGGCCTGTCCTACTTCAGCGGGTTCGAGGAGACCTTCTGCTGGCAGGACGATCTGGTGGACGCGCTGACCGCCTTCGGCGTCGGCTTCCTGGTGTCGGCGGTGCTGCTGTACGTGTTCGGGATCGTCGCCCCCGGCCAGCCGGTGACGGAGATCGTCGGCAAGATCGCCCTGCAATCCGTGCCGGCCAGCATCGGCGCCATGCTGGCGCGCAAGCAGCTGGGCGAAGGCGACGACCCGAACGAGGAACGGCGCAAGCGCTCCTCCTACCCCGGCGAGCTGTTCCTGATGGCGGCCGGCGCGCTGTTCGTCGGCTTCAACGTCGCGCCGACGGAGGAGATGGTGCTGATCTCCTACAAGATGACGCCGTGGCACGCGATTTTGCTGGCGGTGCTGTCGGTGGCGCTGCTGCACGTCTTCGTCTACCGGGTCGGATTCGCCGGCCAGGAGAGCCGGGGCGAGGCGACGTTCCTGCACGTCTTCCTGCGCTTCACCGTCGCCGGCTACGGCATCGCGCTGCTGGTCAGCCTGTATCTGCTGTGGACGTTCGAGCGGACCGGCGGCCTGTCGATGATGGAACTGGTGACCGCCATGGTGGTGCTGGGCTTTCCGGCCGCGCTGGGCGCCGCCACCGCCCGGCTGATCGTCTGAGAGGAGAGGTGGGGATGGTCGAGGCCGACCGGCGGGAATCCTATGAAGACTCTCGGGACGGAGAATCCGCCTCCGTCTCCTGGGTGGCGCGGATCGCGTCGGGGATCGGGCTGGTGCTGTTCCTGGGTTCGGTCGGGATCCTCGGCTACGAGGGGCTGTTCCGCAGCGGCGGCGATCCGGTGATCGCGCTGAGCGTCGAGAGCGTGACCCACGACGGCCAACGCTGGCTCGCCCGCGTCCGGGCGGAGAACACCGGCGGCGAGACCGGCGCCCAGGTCCGCATCGCCGGGCAGCTGATGGACGGCCCGGCCGTCGTGGAAACGGCGGAGGCCGAATTCACCTACGTTCCCGCCGGATCGACTCAGGAAGGCGGGCTGTTCTTTGAGCGTGATCCGAGAGCGCACGACTTGCGGCTGCGCGTGCTGGGCTACGCGAAGCCCTGAACAGGGGAGTTCGATCCGATGACCCGCCTGACCATCGACGAGGCGCAACAGCGCATCCGCGTCTTCCTGACCGAGGACATGGTGGAGGCGTTGCGCGCCGTGGATTACGAATCGCCGCCGCTGGCCGACACGCCGTCCGGGCTGACCCTGACCGAGGCCCGGCGGGCGGAGGTCGGCTTCAGCCATGTGCTGGGCGCGTCCGACTGCCTGTACCGGGTGGACGCCTTCGGGGAATCGCTGCTGATGCGGCTTCAGCTGAACGTGCGGCGCTTCGTGGCGATCTATCAGGTGCCGGTGAGCGATCCCATCGGCAGCGGCACCATCTCCCCCCACTTCGAACGCTGGGCCATCGGCGCCGGGCATGCCGGCTGGATGATCGGCTGGCGCGACGGCACCGACCCGTGGAAGGCCGAGCGGCGGACCGTGGAGACCTACTGCTACGCCATGCTGCCGGAGGACTTCCTCGACAACCCGCTGGAGCAGCTGTACTGGCGCACCGATCTGGTGCAGATGACCCGCGCCTTCATGCTGGAGGCCCGGCGGATGGGAATCCGGCTGTCGGCGGAGGAGGCGTAACGCCCCCTCCCGGCAAGGCCGGGAGGGGGCGCTTTCGCGGTTACGCCAGGTCGAACAGCAGCACCTCGGCGCCGCTGTCGCTGTCCAGCGTCAGCCTGGTCTCGTCGGACACGGCGGCGCCATCGCCCTCCTTCAGGGTGACGCCGTTCAGCCGCGCCTGCCCCCTAGCGACCTGCACCCAGGCGTGACGGCCGGGGCGCAGGTCGTGGGTCACCGCGTCGCCATCGCTCAGAAGCGTAGCGTAGAGGTCCACGTCCTGGTGGATGGTCACGCTGCCGTCACGCCCGTCCCTGGACCCGACGAGGCGCAGGCGGCCCTGCTTGTCCGCATCCGGGAAGGCCTTCTGCTCGTAGCCGGGGACCATCCCTTCCTCATCCGGCAGGATCCAGATCTGGAGGAAGTGCACGGGCTCCGACTTGGAGGCGTTGTACTCGCTGTGGCGGATGCCGGAACCGGCGCTCATCCGCTGCACCTCACCGGGGCGGATGACCGAGCTGGTGCCCAGCGTGTCCTTGTGCTCCAGCGCGCCGTCCAGAACGTAGGAGACGATCTCCATGTCCGCATGCCCATGCGTCGGGAAGCCGGCGTCGGGGATCACCCGGTCGTCGTTGATGACCCGCAACGCCCGGAAGCCCATGTGCGCCGGGTCGTAATAATGCCCGAACGAGAAGCTGTGGCGGCTGTCCAGCCAGCCCATGTCGACCCTGCCGCGCTCGTCGCGATGGCGAACCGTGATCATGTCCGAACCTCCTTGATGCTTTGTTAGGCTTTCGCCGCTTGTCTTGGAGAGCAATGTGAGGCCCGAGACACGAAACAACAATTCGTGCTACGAAGGCTTCTCTGTTCTTCATTCAGCAACAAACGGATCATGACCGACGTCACCACGCTGCTGCTCGCCATGGATCTGACGGGCGTCTTCATCTTCGGGCTCACCGGCGGGACGCTGGCGGTGCGTCACAAGCTGGACATCATCGGGGTTCTCGTCCTGGCCGTCGTGACGGCGCTGGCCGGCGGCATGGTCCGCGACCTGCTGATCGGGGTGCCGCCGGCCACGCTGCGGGACGACCGCTATCTGATCGCGGCGCTGGCGTCGGGGCTGTTCGCCTTCTTCCTGCACCGGCCGATCAACAGGCTGGTCAAGCCGGTGATGGTGCTGGACGCGGCGGGGCTGGGCCTGTTCGCGGTGGCCGGCTGCGGCAAGGCGCTGGCCCACGGGCTCGGCCCCATACCGGCGGTTCTGCTGGGCGTGCTGACCGCCTGCGGCGGCGGGGTCGTGCGCGACATCCTGGTGGCCGAGGTGCCGCGTGTGCTGCGCGAGGAGATCTACGCCGTGGCGGCGGTGCTGGGCGCGGTGATCGTCGTCGCCGGGCAGCGGCTGGGGCTGCCGGAGGTGCCGGTCGCGGCGGCGGCGGTGGCGGCGGCCTTCCTGCTGCGCGTGGTCAGCGTCCTGCGCGGCTGGAGCGCGCCGCGCGCGCCGGGAACAGGGGCCGGAACTCAGTAAGGCCGGCGCTGTTGAAAGGGGTATGAGCACACCCATTCGAGACAACCCGGACAAGAGCCGCTTCGAGCTGGACGTCGATGGACGGATCGTCTTCGCCAACTACCGGCGCACCGGCTCGACCCTATACATCCCCTATGTGGAGGCGCCGCCGTCGCTGCGCGGCACCGGCGCCGCCGGGCGGCTGATGCAGGGCGTCATGGAGCGCGCGCGGGCGGAGAAGCTGAAGGTCGTGCCGATCTGCGGCTACGCGGCCACCTGGATCCACCGTCACCGCGAGCATCACGACCTGCTGGCGTAAACGTCCTGCGTGAGCGTCCTATAGGCCGAGATACGCCTGCTTCACCGCCGGGTCGGCCAGCAGGCCCTCGCCCGTGCCGGACAGGACGACGCGGCCGTTTTCCAGCACGTAGGCCCGCTGCGCCAGCTTCAGCGACGCGGCGACGTTCTGCTCCACCAGGATGATGGTCATGCCGCCAGCCGCCAGATCGCGGATGGTGCGGAACAGCTCGTGCACCAGCGCGGGGGCGAGGCCGAGCGACGGCTCGTCGAACATGATCAGTTCGGGCTTGCCCATCAGGCAGCGGCCGATGGCGAGCATCTGCTGTTCGCCACCCGACAGGGTGCCGGCCGCCTGGTCCAGCCGCTCGTTCAGGCGGGGGAACAGGGACAGCACCTGATCGAAGGTCTGTTTCGCCGTGGCGCGGGCGCGCGGGATGACGGCGCCCATCTCCAGATTCTCGCGCACGCTGAGCGAGGGGAAGATCTGCCGCCCCTCCGCCACCTGCCCGATGCCGAGGTCGCAGACGAGGTGGCTGGGCAGGCCGGCGATCTCCCGCTCCTTGAAGCGGATGCTGCCGCGCGCCGGCTTCAGGATGCCGGAGATGGTGCGGATCAGCGAGGTCTTGCCCGCCCCGTTGGCGCCGACGATGGCCGTGGTGGTGCCGGCCTCCACCGCGATGGAGACACCGTCGAGCGCCTGGGCGTCGCCGTAGAACAGGTCGAGATCGGATACGGTCAGCATGGCCGGCACTGTAGCGTAATTATTTCAAGCAGCGCACTTATTTGAAGAAGAAGAGTGCGCTCATCAACAGACCGACCGCGATGATGGCGGTGCGCAGGATGCGCGGGGGAATCTTCCGCCCGACGCGCGCCCCGGCGTAGCCGCCGATCACCGCCGCGACGGTCATCAGGGCGGCGTAGGGCCATTCCACCGCCCCGCCGACCGCGTAGGCCGCCACGGCGATGGCGGTCAGCACGGCGGAGAACAGATTCTTCAGCCCGTTCATCGCGTTCAGGTTGGTCATCCCGAACAGGCTGAGCTGCGCCAGCAGCAAGATGCCGAGCCCCCCGTTGAAATAGCCGCCGTAGACGGACACCACGAACAGCGTGCCGAGCAGAGCGCCGGTCCCGTGCAGGCCGACGTTCCGCAGCTTGGCGGAGAGGGAGCCGCCAAAGGCGAACAGCCCGGTCGCGACGAGGAGGAGCCAGGGGACGATGCCGCGGAAAACCTCGTCCGGCGTGATCAGCAGCAGCCCCGCCCCGACCAGCCCGCCCAACAGGCTGACCAGCGAGAGCGGGATCAGGCCGACCCCCCCGACCGGTTCCAGATCGTGGCGGTAGCCGTACATGCCGCTGGCGTAGCCCGGCAGCAGCGCGACGGTGCCGGTGGCGTTGGCGGCCACCGGCGGAACCCCCGCGTAGATGAGGGCGGGAAGCGTCAGGAAGCTGCCGCCGCCGGCAACGGCGTTCATCGCCCCGGCGAAAAATGCGGCGGACAGGAGGAGGGCGGAGGTCGCTAACAGATCGGGCATTTCGTCTTTCTCGTTAACCCCGCGATCGCAGTTCGCGGCGGATGATCTTGCCGGTGGTGGTCATGGGCAGGCTGTCCACGAATTCGATGGCGCGCGGGTATTCGTGGGCGGCAAGGCGCGTCTTGACGTGTTCCTGGATCGAGGCGACCAGGGCGTCGTCCGGTTTCACGTCGTCCTGAAGGACGATGAAGGCCTTCACGATCTCGGTGCGCAGGGGATCGGGAACGCCGACCACGGCGGCCATGCGCACGGCGGGGTGGCCGATCAGGCAATCCTCGATCTCGCCGGGGCCGATGCGGTAGCCGGCGGACGTGATCACGTCGTCGTCGCGGCCGACGAAGCGGATGTAGCCGTCCTCGTCCAGCTCGCCCTGGTCGCCGGTGACGAGCCAATCGCCGATGAACTTGGCCGCCGTGGCCTGGGGGTTGTTCCAGTATTGCAGGAACATCACCGGATCCGGGCGGTGCACGGCGATCAGGCCGAGCCGGTTCGGCGGCAGCCGGTTGCCCTCCCCGTCGATCACCGCCACGTCGTGGCCGGGGACCGGGCGGCCCATGATGCCGGGCTTGGACGGCATGATCGTCGCGCAGGACGCCACGATCACGTTGCACTCGGTCTGGCCGTAGAACTCGTTGATGGTCAGGCCGAAGGTCTGGCGGCCCCAGTCGAGCAACTCCGCGCCCAGCGTCTCACCGCCGCTGGCGATGGAGCGCATGGAATAGCTCCAGCGGCTTTTCGGGTCGCGGACGCCGCGCATCATCTTCAGCGCGGTCGGCGGCAGGAAGGCGTTGCGCACCTGGAAGTCGGCGATCAGGCGGAAGGCCTCCTCCGCGTCGAACTTCTCGAACCGATGGGAGACGACGGTCACGCCATGGTGCCAGGCCGGCAGCAGCACGTCGAGCAGCCCGCCGATCCAGGCCCAGTCGGCCGGCGTCCAGATGCGGTCGCCGGGTTGCGGGAACAGGTCGTGCGAAACTTCCACGCCCGGCAGATGGCCGAGCAGGACGCGGTGGGCGTGCAGCGCGCCCTTCGGCTGGCCGGTGGTGCCGGAGGTGTAGATGATGACCGCCGGGTCGTCCGCCGCCGTATCGACGGGCGTGAAGGTGTCCGAGGCGTTCCGGACGAGGTCGTGGAAGTCCAGTTCGCCCTCTCCGGCGCCGTCGATGCGCAGGACCAGCTTCAGGTCCGGCAGCCGGTCGCGGATCTGCGCCAGCTTGGCGGCGCCGGTCGCGTCGGTGACCACCGCCTTGGCCCCGCAGTTGCCGAGCCGGTATTCCAGGGCCTCGACGCCGAACAGCGAGAACAGCGGCACGGCGATGCCGCCCAGCTTGTAGGCGGCGACGTGGCTGACGGCCGTTTCCGGCGCCTGGGGCAGCAGAATGCCGATCCGGTCGCCGCGCGACACGCCATGCGCGGCCAGCGCGTTGGCGAGGCGGTTCGACAGGCGGCGGATGTCGGCGAAGGAGAACTCCTCCACCGCGCCATCGCGGCGCTTATGGATCAGGGCGAGGCGCTCCGGGTCGCGCTCGGCCCACTTGTCGCAGACGTCCACGCCGATGTTGTAACGGGCCGGGACCGCCCAGGCGAAACGGTCGCGAATGTCCTCGTAGCTGTCCGCTTGCGGCAGCATCGTCTCCTCCCAAATCGTTCTTGCCGACCGCTTTTGCGCGGCCATTTCCTTGATCATAGGGGTAACGGCGCCGCTCCGCCAAGCGGACGGAATATTCGCGGGGCAGCCATGTTCGTACACATGATTTCCGAACGTGAGGTCGTGCCATGAAAGCCAAGCCGTTCATCGCAGCCGCCCTGTCGCTGGGCCTGCTCGCCGGGTGCGCCAGCCCTTACGGCGGTTATGGCGGCGGATACGGGTACGGCAACGCCGCGTACGGGTCCGGATACGGCTACAACACCGGGTATGGCGGCGACGGCATGTTCGACGGCAACAAGCAGACCGTCGGCACCGTCCTGGGCGGCGTGGTCGGCGGTCTGGCCGGGTCGCGCTTCGGCGGCGGCACCGGCAAGCTGATCACCACCGGCATCGGCACCCTGATCGGCGCGGCGCTGGGCAACGCGGCCGGGCGGTCGCTGGACCGCGCCGACCACAGTTACGCCCAGCAGGCCGCCGGGCAGGCCTATGCGGCGCCGACCGGCAGCACCATCCGCTGGAACAACCCGCAGTCCGGCAACTGGGGCAGCTTCACGCCCACGCGCGACGGCGTGGGTCCGTCCGGCGAGCACTGCCGCGAGTTCCAGACCAGCCTCGCCATCGGCGGGCGGATCGAACAAGGCTACGGCACCGCCTGCCGGCAGGTGGACGGAACCTGGCGGGTTGTCGGCTGAGGAGAGGAATTCACCACCAAGACACCAAGGCACCAAGAATTTCCGACTTGGTCGGGCCGTGTTTTCTTGGTGTCTTTGTGCCTTGGTGGTGAAAATTTTTGACTACGCAGCGCGGACCGCCGACAGGAAGACCTCCACCTTGCTGCGCAGGTCGTCGGCCTGATTGGACAGCGTGCCCGCCGCGCCCAGCACCTCGCGGGCGGCGGCGCCCGTGTCGTTGGCGGCACGGTTCACGTCGGCGATGTTGTTGGACACCTCCTGCGTGCCGGAGGCCGCCTGCTGGATGTTGCGGGCGATCTCCTGTGTCGCCGCCTGCTGCTGTTCGACGGCGGCGGCGATGGCGCCGGCCACCTCGTTGATTTGCCGGATCGTGCCCATCACGTCGCCGATGCTGGCCACCGCCCCGTCCGTTTCCGATTGAACCGAGACGATCTTGGCGGCGATGTCGTCGGTGGCGCGGGTCGTCTGGTCGGCCAGCGCCTTGACTTCCGCCGCCACGACCGCGAAGCCCTTGCCCATCTCCCCGGCGCGCGCCGCCTCGATGGTGGCGTTGAGCGCCAGCAGGCGGGTCTGCCCGGCGACCTGGGTGATCAGGTCGATGACCGCCACGATCTCCGCCGACGCGGAGGCGAGGCCGCGCATGGCGTGGTCGGCGTGTTCGGCCTTCCGCACGGCCTCGCCCGCGATGGCGGTGGAGGTGGCGACCTGACGGCCGATCTCCTGCACCGAGGCGGCCAGTTCCTCGGTCGCGGTGGCGACGGTCTGGACGTTGGCGCTGGCCTGTTCCGACGCGCTGGCGACGGTGATCGACTGGCGGGTGGTCTGCTCCGCCGTGGCGGCGAGCTGGCTGGCCGTCGCCTGCATCTGCACGGCGGCCGAGGTGACGGAGCCGAGCGCCGCGCTCGCCTCGCGGTCGAAGCGGCCGGTCAGATCCTCGATGGCGCGGGCGCGGCGGGCGCGGGCCTCCTGCTCGGCGTGTTCGCGTTCGGCGGCCTGCCGGGCGGCGATCATGTTGTCCTTGAAGACCAGCACCGCCTGGGCCATCAGCCCGACCTCGTCGCCCCGCTCGGTGGCGGGGACCGGCGTGGAATCGTCGCCGGAGGCCAGACGGCGCATGGCGTCGGTCATGGCGCCGAGCGGCCGGACGATGGAACGCGCCGTCAGCACCACCGCCGCCACCGCGATCAGCAGCCCCAGCGTCAGCAGGACCGCCTGCACCGTGACCAGCCGGTTGGCGGCCTGGATCATCCCCTCGCTGTCGCTGCTCAGCAGTTCGCGCTGGCGCGGGATCATGCCGCCGGTGCCGTCGGCCTGCCGCTCGCCGACCAGCAGGGCCATGACCTGATTGGCGCGCGGGATCGCGTCGTCGTTCAGGGAGTTCAGGGCGCCCATCTGGTCGCCGATGGTGCCCAGCGATTCGGCCATGTCCTGGTCGCGGCGCAGGTCGTCCAGCAGCGGCTTGACCAGTTCCCAGGTCTTGCGGACGTTGGGGTCGGTCCAGTGGGACGACAGCGCGTCCAACTCCTTGCGCAGATCGGCGATGCGGTCCCAGGCGTTGTTGCGCTCCTGCTTCAGGTCCTCGCGGTTGGTCAGCAGATAGCCCTGCATGGCGCCGTTGGTCGAGACCACCGCCGCGACGATGCCCTGCCCCGCCAGCGCGGTCGGCATGCGGACCTCCGCCACCAGACGGCTGGTCGTCTTGCCGCCCTCGGTCATCATGAGACCGATGCCCACGTTCACCACCAGAACGGCGATCACCGCCGCGAAGCCGATGGTGAGTCTTTGGCCGATCCGCAGATTGCGAAATGCCTTCATGCTTGTCCTCCCGTCCGGGGCTCTTCGGCCCCCTGTGCGCTGCCGACCTTCGGGCCGGTCATGGGCGGAATGATGGGCAGGCAAACATTAACGGAGTGTTGCGCTGGGAGATAACCCGGATCAGATGTCTTCGGAACCCAGGTAGGATTCGATCACGCGCGGGTCGGCAACCACCTCGGGTGGAGTGCCCTCGGCGATCTTCTCGCCGTGATCCAGCACGACGACGCGGTCGGACAGCGCCATCACCGCGCGCATGACGTGCTCGATCATCAGGATGGTCAGCCCCTCGCGCCGGTTCAGATCGCGCAGGACCTCCACCATGCGGTCCACCTCGGTCGGGCGCAGGCCGGCGAGAACCTCGTCCAGCAAAAGAAGCGTCGGCCGGGTGGCGAGCGCGCGGGCGACCTCCAGCCGCTTGCGGTCGGGCAGGGTCAGGCTGCGCGCCGGGCGGGCCGCCTGGTCGGCGAGGCCGAGCCGGTCGAGCAC
>JAEZID010000385.1 GCA_023416195.1 Pseudomonadota bacterium
AGACGGGGGTGCACGGCGATGGTCCGAGGGCGTCTGCGCTTGGTCACCATGAGGCGGAGGAAACACGGCTCGTCACGCTCAAGACAGGCCTCGATCGCCACCCGCGTCGGGATCTGCGATACGTGCAGATTGGCCGCCTCCATCGCCCGCAGGCCGGCTTGCTCCTGAAGGGTCAGGTCGAGTTCATCACGCTCGCGCAACGCAGGATCCTTGCGCGTGAGATGAGCGATCGTTTGGGCAATCGCCTCGGAACTGGGCAGCGATGGAGCCGCTCGCTCGCGCACCAAAGGCCGCAGAAGGTCGCACCGGATGCGTCCGCCCTCGACTTCCGCTCGGATGCGGAACGCATCCGTCGGCCCGATCATTCCTGTTACGAAGCCATTGGTCTGGGCCCAAACGTAGAATTTGAGGATTGTGCGCATGTAGGCCGCGATCGTCTCGTCGGTGTTGCCTCGGCGCTCGCGGGCGGCGTTGTAGCGCCTGAGATAAGGGTGATCGACCCGCGCCCAGTCCAGGTCGTCGTGCTCGAGCTGCCGGAACCACTCAACGAGGTGATTCGCCATCAGATCGACAACGCTCATGGGGCGACCGTCCCGACGGAGCGTGCGCAGGAACCGGGTGGCGACGAGGTTGACGCGGCTGTTCCGGTCCAGCAGCACCGGCTGGCGCGCGAAGTCCTTGCCACCAACGCAGCAGGCCACCGACGTGCGAATGAATGCGATCACCGGACGTCCCCCCCGCGAAAAGACAAGAACAAAACAGAAACATTTTCGGACGGAACACACGCACGATCAACCGGGCGTTCGGCTCACGCCGTTCCGCCGGCGGGCATACGCCGCCTTATCCAGACGTCACTCGATTGTCGTCTGGACACAGTAAACCGGGCGATCAGCGAATCAAGGGACTGGAATCCGGACTATCCCTATGAGCAACTTTGACTGCGCTTTCGAGAACGCCGGCTCGCCGTGCCGACGAATTCCGCCCTCGTCCCGACCAACCGCCGTTCCCTCGCAACGGAAGATGGAGGGCGGGATGGACAGGAGACGGAAGGTGAAACGCCTGGACGATCCACGGCGTGAACACCAGCATGGGTGAAATGCCACGACGGCCGACGCTCGCCCCGGCGGGTCCACAGGCAAGGCGGGGGCCGCCGCCCAGCGCAATGGGAACGCGGCAGCGGCCCCCGTTGCCGGTGGACTGCCGGGACGAGCTGCTGCACGCGACGAAAAAGGCCGAGGCTGCCGGTTGCCGGCCACCCGGCAGCCAACCCAGGAGGTGGGCCAGCTTTCGCCAGCAAACTGGCACAATTCGTTGACGCACCCAGCACCGTCCGTGCGCCCACCACAAAGACGTGTATCCGGACACTGTGCGTGTGAAACGGAGATGTGATGAAACCGTGGAGGAGGCGCTGTACCTGACCAACCACGCCACCAAGGTCACCATCATCCACCGCCGCGACAGCTTCCGGGCCGAGCGGATCATGCAGGACCGCCTGTTCCGCAACCCGAAGATCGAGGTGGTCTGGGACAGCGCCGTCGATGAGATCGTCGGCGAGGGCGACGGCAGCCTCGGCAACCCGCGCGGCGTGACCGGCGTGCGCATCAAGAACGTCAAGACGGGCGAGCTTCGCACCATCCCCGTGGCCGGCGTCTTCGTCGCCATCGGCCACGAGCCGGCCACCGCCGTCTTCAAGGGCAAGGTGAAAATGGACGAGAGCGGCTACATCGTGACCGCCCCGGACAGCACCGCGACCGACATCCCCGGCGTCTTCGCCGCCGGCGACGTGAAGGACAAGATCTACCGGCAGGCCGTCACCGCCGCCGGCATGGGCTGCATGGCCGCGCTGGAGGCCGAACGCTGGCTCGCCCACCACGAAGGCGAGACGAGCCCGGCCGCCTGGTAACCCCCAATCCCCTCCCCCGCCCAGCGGGGGAGGGTCAGGGAGGGGGCACACTCAGCGCCTCCTCCACCCATCCACGCTGAACCGCCCCGCCCCGGCAGCGATCAGCGTCAGGAAGCCGCCGATGATGGCAAGGTTCTTCATGAACTGGATGCGCTGCATCGCCTGACCGTCCGGCGGATAGTCCCAGTAGCGGTGGGCGATCAGCGTCGCCACCACCGTGAAGCCGGCCACCAGGAAGGCCGCGACCCGCGTCCAGGCGCCCAGCACGACGGCCAGCCCGCCGAAGCATTCCACCAGCGCCCCGACGATGGCCAGCCCAAAGGCGAAGGGCAGCCCCTGCCCCTCCAGGCTGGCGGCGAAGCCGGCGAGGTTCATCAGCTTCCCCCAGCCGCTCTGCACGAAGATCGCCCCGAGCAGGATCCGCCCCAGCAGAAGCAAAGCATCCTGGCTGCCGACCGCCGTGCGATCCACCCAGCCATCCCGCCTCCGGTCGTAATCGTAAGACGCCATGGCACCGTTCCTTCCGTTCGGTCACATGAACAGCTTCTCGCCTTCCATATCCCGGTACAGGCCGGCCACGAATTCCCCATAGCCGTTGTAGATCTGGGTCGGCCGCCGCTCGTCGGTGCCCAGCATCCGTTCGGTCTTCTGGCTCCAGCGCGGGTGCGGCACGTCGGGGTTCACGTTGGCCCAGAAGCCGTACTCGCTGCCCTGGATCTCTTCCCAGAAGCTCCTCGGCCGCTGGTCGGAGAAGGTGAAGCGCACGATCGATTTTGCCGACTTGAACCCATACTTCCACGGCACGGCCAGCCGCAGCGGCGCCCCGTTCTGCGGGGGGATGGGCTTGCCGTACAGGCCGGTGGCGATGAAGGCCAGCTCGTTGGTCGCCTCCGCCATGCTCAGCCCCTCGACGTAGGGCCAGGGATACCATAACTGCTTCTGGCCCGACGCCGCCTCCGGCTTCTGGAAGGTGGTCATGACGAGGTATTTGGCCGAGCCCAGCGGCCGGGCCATCTCCACCAGCGCCTTCAGCGGAAAGCCGGTCCACGGCACGGCCATGGCCCAGGCCTCCACGCAGCGATGGCGGTACAGCCGCTCCTCCATCGGCATGCGGGCCAGCAGGTCGTCGATGCCGATGGTCGCCGGCTGCTCGACCATGCCGTCGATGGTGACGGTCCAGGGCCGCAGCGGCAGCTTCTGCGCCGCCTTCCAGATGCTCTTCTGCGAGCCGAATTCGACGAAGTTGTTGTAGGTGGTGGCGTAGTCCTCGCCCGTCACCGGCCGGTCGAGCGTGTAGCGCGGGTTGCGCGCCGCCCCACCGGCCGACGCTTGCTGGGCGAAGGCTTGGGAAAACGGCCCCACCAGCAGGGGCACGGCCGCCGCGGCTTGCAGGAGCGCGCGGCGGTTCAGGTAGACGCCTTCCGGCGTGGCGGCGGAGTCCGGCAATTCCCAGCCGCGCTTCGAACGGGTCAGCATCGGGGCACCTCTCGCGGATATCCGATACTCATCTATCCACGAAGGGCGCCCCGTCCAGTCACATCCGGTCACAGACCAGTGAGCGGCGACCGGTGAGCGGCCTACTCCAGCAGGCTGCGCAGCATCCAGGCGGTCTTCTCGTGGATCTGCAGACGCTGGGTCAGCAGGTCGGTGGTCGGCTGGTCGTTGGCCTCATCGGCGGTGAGGATGACCTTGCGGGCGGTGCGGGCGACCGCCTCGTGGCCTTCCACCAGCTGCCGGATCATGTCCTGCGCCTTGGGAACGCCCGGCTCCTCGCCGATGGAGGCAAGCTTGGTGAACTGCGAGAAGCTGCCCGGCGCCGGGTAGCCCAGCGCCCGGATGCGCTCCGCCACCTCGTCCAGGGCGTTCCACAGCTCGGTGTACTGCGCCATGAACATGGTGTGCAGCGTGTTGAACATCGGCCCGGTGACGTTCCAGTGGAAGGAGTGCGTCTTCAGGTACAGCGCGAAGGTGTCGGCGAGCACGCGGCTCAAGCCCTCGGCAATGGCCTTCCGGTCGTTCTCGGCAATCCCGATGTCGATTTGCATGGTTCCCATATCCTCCGTCTCTGGCGGTTTTCCGTTCGTGTGTGTACGAAGGCTAAGCGTGGGCAGGCCCATCGTCCAGCCCCGTCATTAGAATTATTCTAAGCTATGGATCCGCGCGGCCGGTATGCGGCGGATCGCCTCACTGCCGAAACCCAGCCCATCAGGCCCACCCCGTCAAGCTTGGCCGGACCCACGCCGCGTCAAGGGCCTACAGGCAGTCGAGGTAGGCGACCGGATCCTTGGTGAAGAAGCGGTAGGTGTTCCGCCCGCCCTCCTTGCCCCAGTACATGGCGGCGTCGGCGTTCTTCATCAGCGATGCCGCCGTGTGGCCGTCGCGCGGATAGACGGCGATGCCGATGGACACGCCGATGCGCGCCTCGCCCGCGTCGAGGTCGAAGGGCTTGGCCAGTTCCGTGTTGATGCGGGCGGCGACGATGGCCGCCTCGTCGTCGCTGCCGAGATCGCAGAGCAGCACCACGAACTCGTCACCGCCCACGCGGGACACCGTGTCACTTTCCCGCACGCAGGCCTTCAGGCGCAACGCCGCTTCCTGCAACAGCTCGTCGCCCGCCGCGTGGCCCAGCGTGTCGTTGACCTGCTTGAAACGGTCGAGATCCACGAACATCAGCGCCAGCAGCTTGCCCGAGCGGATGGAGCGGGCCATGGCCTGATTCAGCCGGTCCTCGAACAGCACGCGGTTGGGCAGTTCGGTCAGCGGGTCGTAATGCGCGCGCATCCAGGCGCGCCGCTCCGCGTCCTTGACCTCGGTGAT
>JAEZID010000394.1 GCA_023416195.1 Pseudomonadota bacterium
CCTGCGTTCCGAAGGTGGCGTAGGGGGCGCAGCGGATCGAATCGCCGCCGGCCAGCGCCACCATGTAGTGGAAGCTCGGGATGCCGCGCCCGTGCACGGCCAGCGCGGTGGCGAAGGTCGGGTGCGCGTGCAACACCACCTCCACGTCCGGCCGTGCCTTCAGGATGTCGCGGTGGAAGCGCCATTCCGACGAGGGGCGCCGGCTGCCCAGATAGGTGCCGTCGAACCCCATCTCCACCACATCCGCCGGCGTCATCTCGTCGTAGGGAAGGCTCGTGGGCGTGATGAGGAACCCGCTCTCCACCCGCACCGACAGGTTGCCCGAAGCCCCCTGGTTGATGCCCGACGCGTTCATGGCGAGGCAGGTCTCCACGAGGGCTTGGCGCTGCGGACGGTGCGTCAGGTCGGTCATCGGGCGGCGTCTCCGGTTGGACAGTCAGCCGAGCGGGCCATGGCCTCTACCATCCTGTCAAGTGAGGGGGATGACAATTTGGCACGGGGTGAAAACGATTCGCATGTGTAAAATTAGTTTCCACTGAACAATTCTTGCCGTCCCATCCAGAATGAACACGCTCGCCCAGCACGGACGGGATCTTGCCGCCGACCAGCCGGATTCCCTCGTCCAACTCTTCCTGAAGGCCGGCGTGCCCGCCCCGCGCTTCGTCTGGTCCCCGGCGCCGGAGTCCCTGCCCGCGGAACGGCTGGCCCGCCTTCACCTGTATTGGCGGAGCCTGTCCGACGGCGATGCCCTGCCGCGGGCGACGGCCATCGACCCGGCCGAGATGCGCTTCATCCTGGGCTACGTGATGCTGGTCGACGTGGTCGATGACGGTGCGGACTTCGCCTACCGGCTGTACGGCAGCAAGATCGCCGCCTCGGTCGGGCGGGACCTCACGGGGCGGCGCGTTTCCAGCCTCGCGGACGATTTCGAAAGGCATCTCGCTCTCTATTTCGGCGCCAGCTTCCACGCGGCGTTTCTGCGCCGGGAACCGCTCTACACCGAGCATGCCGCCACCCCCGACAGACCGTCGGAGCGCTGGCAACGGCTGCTCCTGCCCCTAACGGCGGCGGACGGCGGCATTCAGCGCTTCCTGGTCGGCAACATTCCGGTGTCGACGGAAGATTTCGGCCCGCTGTTCCCGCGGGAAGCCGGAGCGATGGCTCCCGGCGGCTGACCGCATCACTCCGGCAGATGGCCCGTCAGGTCCCAATGCCGCACCACCCCGTCGTAGCCCGCCGACAGCGCCCCCCGCCCGTCCGGGGTGTAGACCACCGCCCACACCGGCTTGTCGTGCCCCTGCAAGGCGGCCAGCTCGCGGCCGGTGGTCGCGTCCCACAGCCGCACCGTGCGGTCCCCTCCCCCGCCGGACAGCAGCGTCCGCCCATCCGGCGCGAAGGCGACGGAGGTGACGAAGCCGGTGTGGCCGAACATGGTGCGGAGGGGCTTGCCGGTTTCCAGATCCCACAGCCGCACCGTCTCGTCGCTGGACGCCGTGGCGGCAAGCCGCCCGTCGGGAGACACGGCCACGCCGTTCACGCTGCCCTCATGGCCCTCCAGCACCGCCCGTTCCGTCCAGGAGGCGGTGTCCCACACGCGGATCTGGAAATCGTAGCCGGCGGACAGCAGACGGCGTCCGTCCGGCGAGTAGGCCACGTCGTTGACGTTGGCCGTGTGGCCGTCCAGCGTGTGGAGCAGCGCGCCGCTCTCCACATCCCAGACCTTCACGGCGGGATCCCAGCCGGCCGAGGCGAACTGCCGGCCACCGGGGGCGACGGCCAGCCCGACCACATTTCCGGTGTGCCCCTCGAAATTGCGCAGGACGGTCGCGCTCTCCAGGTCCCACAGTTTGATGGAGGCGTCGCGGCTGGCGGTCAGGCCGCGCTTGCCGTCGGGCAGGAAGGCCACCGCGTTCACGCCGGCCGCGTGCTCGTGCAGGGACGCCAGCACCGTGCCGGTCTTCAGGTCCCACAGATTGGCGGAATAGTCCCAACTGCCGGTCAGGGCGCGGGTGCCGTCCGGAGAGACGGCGACCCCGTTCACCATCGCGCCGTGCCCGATCAGGTCGGCGGCTTGCGGGGAGAGCGGCAAGGCGAGCGCGAACGCCAGCGGCACCACCCGCAGCAACGACGCCAGCGCCCGTCCTTTCCGTCCCATCCCATGCTCCCTTCGTCAAGCCGGCGGCACAGGCTTAACAGGAGTCAGCGCGCAGTGTTCAGCCCCCGATGTTCAGCGCCAGATGTGCCCGCGCGCCACGGCCGGGTTGGCGGTGGTCCGGTTGGGCTCGTAGGTGCCCCCTTCGGGAAGGGTATAGCCCGAGGCTCCGTGGCGGAACGGCGCCACCGGCGTGCCGGTCGCCGCGTCCACGGTCAGGCTGTTGACCAGGAAGGCCGAGTTGCCGGAACTGCCCGGCATCATCGCGGCGACTCGGTAGGCGGGCGTGCCGTCCTCCAGCGCCGTCTCGGTCACGCGCAGAACCTGCACGTTGTAGGTCTTCTCGACGATCTGCCGGATCTCGTCCGGGGACTTGGCCGAGGTCGGGGTGACAGGCTGGGCAACGGGCTGGGCGAGAGCCGGGACGGCCATCGCCCCGGCCAGCAGAAGCCCGGCAATCAATGAACGCATCAGACGTGTCCTCACTCGGCGGGGGCGCGGTGATGGTGATGGCCCGGACGCTCGCCGGTCACCTCTTGAACCCACAGCGAATGGTGCTCGCGCGCCCATTGCAGTTCGACCTCGCCCGACCCCATGGCGTCGAAGGCGCCCTCCATGCCGATGGAGCCGATGTAGATGTGGGCGACGATGATCGCGATCAGCACGACCGCGACGGCCGCGTGGATCAGTTGGTAGATCTGCAACTCGCCCAAGTTCGCGAAGCTGAACGGGAACAGCAGCTGGACGCCGGTGAAGCCCAGGGCCGCGCCGCCCAGAACGGTGGACCAGAAGATCACCTTCTGGCCGGCGTTGAACTTCTTCGCGGGCGGGTGGACGCCCTTGCTGAACAGGCCGCCGGCCTTCAGCGCCCAGGTGATGTCGCCCGGCTCCGGAATGTTGTGGCGCACCCACAGCACGAAGATCAGCACGATGCCGAGGATGAAGGCGAAGCCCAGATAGTTGTGGGCGAACTTCCCGTACTGGGTCATCGCCGCGAAGACGTCCGGCCCCAGCAGCGGCAGGACGGTGTAGCGCCCGTACAGCACGTTCAGGCCGGTGATCGCCAGCACGATGAAGCTGCTGGCGGTCAGCCAGTGCACGGCGCGCTCGAACGTGTTGAAGCGCTGGATGGTGCGGCCGGTCTTCACGCCGTCGATGCGGATGCGGCCGCGCACCAGGAAGAACAGCACCAGCAGACCCAGCATGCCGGCCAGCACCCAGCCGCCGTAAGTGGCGAGCGGACCGTTGCGCACGGAACGCCACGCCTCGCCTTCCGACTGGACCAGCACGCCGGCCGCCCTGTTGGGGATGCTCACCTGCCCGGTGTCGCCCTGGCGGATGCCCCGCCACATGTCCACCTTGGACCCGCCGTCCATCGGCTGGTTGGCCTGGGGCGGCATCGGCTCGCCCGCGTGCGCCGGGGCGACGGCGGCCGCGCCGCCGAGCGTCACCGTCAGGAGGATGGCGGCCAGAGCCGCCTTGATCCGGGACATCATCGTATCGCGCCTCCCCTTAGAACCGCTGGTTGCCCGAGCGCTGCTGAAGCGCCTGGACCTGCTGCGGCGCCAGCGTCGTATCCGCCACGCCCTTGTAGACACCCTTTTCCAGAAGGATCGGGCGGGCCGCTTCTTCGTCGTTGCAGCCGGCGAGCGCCATGGCGCCCAGCGCCAGGGCAAGGAGGCCGGCGGTGCGGCGGAGCATGCTGTTCTTCATCTCGAAACCGAAAATTCCGCGAAAAACGAGCGAGGGGCCAAGCGGCCCCTCGCTGCACGACAGACCGGTTACGAACCGGCCTTCATCTGATAGGCGGTGCCCCAGCCCCAGGCGCCGGACCCGAAACCACGGGCGACGACGCGCTCGCGGTAGATGTCCGACACCTTGTCGCCGTCGCCGGCCAGAAGCGCCTTGGTCGAGCACATCTCGGCGCAGAGCGGCAGCTTGCCTTCGGCCAGACGGTTGCGGCCGTACTTCTTGTACTCCGCGTCCGAATGGTCGGCTTCCGGACCGCCGGCGCAGAAGGTGCACTTGTCCATCTTGCCGCGCGTGCCGAAGTTGCCGGCCTGCGGGTACTGGGGCGCGCCGAACGGGCAGGCGTAGAAGCAATAGCCGCAGCCGATGCACAGGTCCTTGTTGTGCAGAACCACGCCCTGCTCGGTCTGGTAGAAGCAGTCCACCGGGCAGACGGCCTTGCAGGGCGCGTCCGAGCAGTGCATGCAGGCGACCGAGATCGAACGCTCACCGGGCTTGCCGTCGTTCAGGGTGACGACGCGGCGGCGGTTGATGCCCCAGGGAACCTCGTGCTCGTTCTTGCAGGCGGTGACGCAGGCGTTGCATTCGATGCAGCGGTCCGCGTCGCAGAGAAATTTCATGCGGGCCATGATTGATCGCTCCTAACGTCAGGCCGCCGTGATCCGGCAAAGGGTGGTCTTGGTTTCCTGCATCTGCGTGACCGAATCGTAGCCGTAGGTCGTGGCGGTGTTCGCCGACTCGCCCAGCACGATCGGATCGGCCCCCTGCGGGTACTTGGAACGCAGATCCTGGCCCTGGAAATGGCCGCCGAAGTGGAAGGGCATGAAGGCCACGCCACGGCCGACGCGCTCCGTCACCATGGCCTTGACCTTGACCTTGCCCTTCTCGGCGCCCTCGACCCAGACCATCTGGCCGTCCTTGATGCCGGCGCCGTTCGCGTCGAACGGGTTGATCTCGACGAACATGTCCTGCTGCAACTCGGCCAGCCACGGGTTCGACCGGGTCTCGTCACCGCCGCCCTCGTATTCGACCAGTCGGCCGGAGGTCAGGATGATCGGGTACTCCTTCGACACGTCGCGGTCCTGGATCGACTTGTACAGCGTCGGCAGACGCCAGGACTTGGTGTCCTTGTAGGTCGGATACTGGGCCACGAGGTCGCGGCGCGGCGTGTACAGCGGCTCGCGGTGCACCGGCACCGG
>JAEZID010000410.1 GCA_023416195.1 Pseudomonadota bacterium
CTTCAAGCGCTCCACCGCCGCCACGGTGCGCGCCCTATCGCGGCGGAACGAGGTGCAGGTGGGCTTCTCCACCGAGCCGCCGGGCGTGGCCGGCATGCGCGTGCGCATTCCGACCCCGGCGCGCGACCTGAACCCCCACGACGTGGCGACCCTGCGCGGCGCCGCCGACGCGGTGGCCCTGCGGCTGCGCTTCCACGACAACGCCATCCATCTCCAGCGCATGCCGCTGGGCGACGCCGCCCGCGCGGCCTTCGACGCCATGGAGCAGGCGCGCTGCGAGGCGCTGGGCGCCCGCCACATGACCGGCGTGGCCGCCAACCTGGAAGCGGCGCTGGACGAGCGCTACCACAAGCAGGGCTTCGACCGGCTGGAGGAGCGCGATCAGGTCCCGCTGGCCGAGGCGCTGCGCCTCGTCGCGCGGCAGGCCATGACCGGCTCCGCCCCGCCGCCGTCGGCCGCGCACGCCGTCGATCTGTGGCGCCCCTGGATCGAGGAGAAGCTGGGTTCCGACCTGCACGGTCTGGCGCAGCACATGGGCGATCAGGACGCCTACGCCCGCGCCGTCCGCAAGCTGCTGGCCGAACTCGACATGGAGGTCGGCAACGAGCCGGAGGAGCAGGAGGAGACCGAGGAGGACGAGCGCCAGTCCGAGGAGAACGAGAACGAGCCCAACAGCGGCCAGACCCAGGGCCAGGACGACGTGCAGACCGAGGCGGAGTCGATGACCTCGCCCGAGATGCAGGAGTCCGACCAGGGCGATCAGGCCGAGGACGGCACCGGCGAGGACGGCGACACCGAGATGGGCCAGGGCGAGGGCGCGGAGGAGCCGGCCGGTCCCGGCCAGCCCTGGCGCCCCGAATTCGCCCGCCGCAACGACCAGGACCCCAACGCCTACAAGGCCTTCACCACCCAGTTCGACGAGGTGGTGGACGCCGCCGATTTGTGCGACCCGGACGAGCTGGCGCGGCTGCGCCACATGCTGGACCAGCAGCTGGTGCATTTGCAGGGCGTCATTTCCAAGCTCGCCAACCGCTTGCAGCGCCGCCTGTTGGCGAAGCAGCAGCGGTCGTGGGAATTCGATCTGGACGAGGGCATCCTGGACGCCGCGCGGCTGGCGCGAATCGTCGTGAACCCGGTCTTGCCGCTGTCCTTCAAGAAGGAGAAGGAGACGGACTTCCGCGACACGGTGGTCTCGCTGCTGATCGACAATTCCGGCTCCATGCGCGGCCGGCCGATCTCCATCGCCGCCATGAGCGCCGACATCCTGGCCCGCACGCTGGAGCGCTGCGCGGTGAAGGTGGAGGTGCTGGGCTTCACCACCCGCGCCTGGAAGGGCGGGCAGGCGCGCGAGCATTGGATCGCCAACGGCAAGCCGGCCAACCCCGGCCGCCTGAACGACCTGCGCCACATCGTCTACAAGGACGCCGATCAGCCCTGGCGCCGCGCCCGCAAGAACCTGGGCCTGATGCTGCGCGAAGGCATCCTGAAGGAAAACATCGACGGCGAGGCGCTGATGTGGGCTCACCAGCGCCTGATCGGCCGGCCGGAGCAACGACGCATCCTGATGGTCATCTCCGACGGCGCGCCGGTGGACGACTCGACGCTGTCGGTCAACGCCGGCAACTATCTGGAACGGCATCTGCGGCAGGTGATCGAGTACATCGAGACGCGCTCGCCGGTGGAGCTGGTCGCCATCGGTATCGGCCACGACGTGACGCGCTATTACCGCCGCGCGGTCACCATCGTGGACGCCGAACAGCTGGGCGGCACCATGATGAACAAGCTGGCCGAGCTGTTCGACGAGGACGACCGGCGCGGCGGCCGGCGGGGACCGTGGCGCTGAGCCACACAGCAAAACGGCGCGGGAGACCCCCGCGCCGTTTGCGATTCGGACCTTGAAAACCGATCACTGAAGGCTGCGCTGCATCTCTTCGAAGTTGCGCGAGAAGCCGTTCAGCGGGAAGTCGATGTCGCGCTTGCCGGCGCGCAGGAAGTTCACGCGGACCAGCACGGTCGAGCCGTTGCGGAACTGGTCCACCACGCGGCCCGACACGAAATTCGGGAACATGCACATGTTCAGCGTCGCGATGTGCGTTTCGATTCGCGGCTGGCGATCGACGCGGATCGCGCAGCTTTCGATCATGCCCTGGCTGGTCGTCAGGAACAGGTGATAGTCGTTGCCGGTCGGGATGACGCTGAGCGAGACGAAGCCGACCTCCTTCCCGTCGTCGAACAGGCGGTAGTTCATCAGGCGGCAGACCTTGCTGTCGGTCATGCGGTCGATGTCGCAGTGGTTCGACCAGACCCCTTCCGGGCCCAGTTCGGCGGCGGATTTGGAGAAGTCGATGGCGGACGCCGGCGTGGCGGAAATCGCGGACAGCAGCGCCGCGCAAAAACCGAAAAGAACTGTCCAGCGCATCGTCTCGGCCCCTTGCCGTCAGGGAGTGTTGCGAAAAGGCGGCTACCTCGCCCGCGCGGATTATAGGCATACCCAAAGGTTGGACAAGCGATTACGGCCTATGACCGTCCTACCCCCTTTGTGATTGCCACAGCCCTGCGCCCTGCAAGCAACAGTTTCGCACCGTTCGTCCTGTGCCGTCCTGTCGCAGGAAATTGGTGAGAACGGTTATCAATCGCGCTTGACACCCCCCTGCCCCCATGGCCAAGGTGGCGCATGCGAATGCTTCGCAACAGCGGGGCACGAACGACCGGGACTCTGGGAGAGCACAGGATGCACATCGGATCGCGCGGCACGCTGGCCGCCACCTTCGGAGCGACGCTGCTGGCCACCGCCGGCATCGCCAACGCCGCCGAGGTGAACGTCTATTCCTCGCGCCACTACGACGTGGACAAGGCCCTCTACGAGACTTTCACGAAGCAGACCGGCATCAAGGTCAACGTGATCGAGGGCAAGGAAGACGAGCTGATCGAGCGCATGAAGACGGAGGGCGCCAACAGCCCGGCCGACGTGCTGGTCACCGTGGACGCCGGCCGCCTGTGGCGCGCCCAGGACGCCGGCCTGCTCCAGCCGGTCCGCTCGCAGACGCTGGAAAGCGCTATCCCGGCCCACCTGCGCGAGCCGGAAGGCTATTGGTTCGGCGTCTCCAAGCGCGCCCGCATCCTGGTCTACAACAAGGCCACGGTGAAGCCGGAAGAGTTGCAGACCTATGAGATGCTGGCCGATCCGAAGTGGAAGGGCCGCGTCCTGGTCCGCTCCTCCACCAGCGTCTACAACCAGTCGCTGGTCGGCTCCATCCTCGCCGCGCACGGCGAGAAGGTGACCGAGGACTGGGCCAAGGGCATCGTCGCCAACATGGCCCGCAAGCCGCAGGGCGGCGACACCGACCAGATCAAGGGCGTGGCCGCCGGCGAAGGCGACGTGGCCGTGTCGAACACCTACTATTTCGCGCGCCTCGCCTCCTCCTCCAAGCCGGAGGACAAGGCCATCGCCGAGAAGCTGGGCGTCGCCTTCCCCAACCAGGGCGACCGCGGCACGCACGTGAACATTTCCGGCGTCGGCGTGGCGAAGAACGCCCCGAACAAGGACGCCGCCGTGAAGTTCCTGGAGTATCTGGTGAGCCCGGATGCCCAGCGCATGTTCACCGAGAAGAACTTCGAGTACCCGATCGTCGCCGGCGCTCCGACCGCTCCGGTGCTGACCGGCTGGGGTTCCTTCAAGGAGGACCAGCTGAACGCCGCCGTCTACGGCAAGAACAACGCCGAGGCGCTGAAGATCATGGACCGCGCCGGCTGGAAGTAAGCCACAGCCGCGCGTTTTGAGAGGGGCGCGTCCCAGCGGTGGGGACGCGCCCTTTCTTTTTGCCGGTTCAGAACTTCCCTTCCTCGAAGTCGCGGAAGGCTTGCATGACCTCCTCGCGGCTGTTCATGACGAAGGGGCCGCCCCAGGCCACCGGCTCGCCGATGGGCTTGCCGGACAGCAGCAGGAAGCGCGCGCCGGACGGGCCGGCGCTGACCTCCACGCGGTCCCCCTCGCCCAGCACCAGAACGCGCGGGCCGCCCAGCCGGACGGGGGAGCCGGGCACGGTCACCGCCCCCTCGAACAGCACCAGAGCGGCGGTGTGGTCGGTGGGCAGCGCCTCCGTGAAGGACACGCCGACCGGCAGGCTGACGTCGAAGTAGCGGGCCTCGGTCGGGCCGGCCTGCACCGGGCCGGCAGTGCCGCGCCCCGTGCTGCCGGCAATGACCGTCACGGTCGCGCCGTCCTCCCGCGTCTCGACCGGGATGCGGTCGGCGGCGAACTCCTGATAACGCGGCTCCGACATCTTCAGGCGCGCCGGCAGGTTGATCCACAGCTGGAAGCCCTTCATCAGGCCTTCGGTCTGCTCCGGCATCTCGGAATGGATCAGGCCGCGCCCGGCGGTCATCCACTGCACGCCGCCGGTTTCGATCACGCCCTCATGGCCGTGGTTGTCCCAATGCCGCATGCGGCCGGCCAGCATGTAGGTCACCGTCTCGAACCCACGGTGCGGGTGGTCGGGGAAGCCGGCCAGATAATCCTGCGGCGCGTCGGAGCCGAACAGGTCCAGCATCAGGAACGGGTCGAGCATCTGAAGGCGCGGCGTGCCGACCATGCGCGTCATGCGCACGCCGGCCCCGTCGGAGGTCTCCATGCCCTCGACGGCGGACAGGACGGGACGGACGGTTTCGGCGCTCATGGCATCCTCCTCAGGGAAACATCACCCGGACAGAGGTATTCGTCTTGGCGGCCTGGAAAAAGGGGCTGGGGCGGGGAAGACTGTTGTCCGCCCCACAACAACATCATTCGTCCGTCTGACCGGGGCGGGAGCGGCTGATGGACAGGCTCAGCAGGATCACCGGCACGATGCCGACCGCGACGATGGCCAGCGCGGAGGTCGCTGCCTCGGCCAGACGCTCGTCCGACGCCAGCGTGTAGACGCGCACCGCCAAAGTGTCGAAGTTGAAGGGGCGGACGATCATGGTCGCCGGCAGCTCCTTCATCACGTCCACGAAGACCAGCAGGCCGGCGGTCAGCAGGCTGCCCCACATGATCGGCGCGTGCACGCGGACCAGCGTCTTGCCCGCCGACTGGCCGAGCACGCGGGACGCGAAATCCATGGTCGGGCGGATCTTGCCCAGGCTCGCCTCGATGGTGTTGAAGGACACCGCCAGGAAGCGGACCAGATAGGCGAAGAGAACCGCCGCGATGGTGCCGCTGAGCAGCAGGCCGGTGGAAAGGCCGAAGGTCGCGCGCATGAAGGCGTCGATGGCGTTGTCCATTTGCGCGAAGGGGATCAGCACGCCGACCGCGATGACCGAACCGGGGATGGCGTAGCCCATGGCGGCGACCCGAACGGCACCCTTCAGCAGCGGCGTCGGGTGCAGGCGCTGCCCGTAGGCGAGCACGAGCGCCAGCCCGACCGCCAGGAGGGCGGCCAGCGCTGCCAGGGTGAAGCTGTTGCGGGCCAGCGTGAGGAACATCGCGCCGAAGGCCGCGTCCCCGGCGGTCAACGCCATGCGGACCAGCAGCGCCGCCGGCAGAACGAAGCCCAGCAACAGCGGCAGGGCGCAGGCGGTCAGCGCGGCGACCGCGCGCCAGCCGGTCAGGCGATGCTTGGGCAGGCGGCGATAGCGGGTGGTGGTGTGATGATAGCGGGCCTGCCGGCGCGACCAGCGCTCCATCAGCAGCAGCACCAGCACGAACAGCATGAGGACGGAGGCCAACTGCGCCGCCGCCACCGGCTGGCCCATGGCGAACCACGTCCGATAGATGCCGGTGACGAAGGTGTTCACCGCGAAATACTGCACCGTGCCGAAGTCGGCCAGCACCTCCATCAGCACCAGCGCCAGACCGGCGACGATGCTGGGACGGGCGAGCGGCAGGGCGACGGTGAAGAAGCTGCGCCAGGGTCCCCGGCCGAGCGTACGGCTGACCTCCAGCACGCAGACGGACTGTTCCAGGAAGGCGGCGCGCGACAGCAGATAGACGTACGGGTACAGCACCAGCGTCATCATCGCCGCCGCACCTTCCAGCGTGCGGATGTCCGGGAACCAGTAATCGCGCCGCGTCCAGTGGAACGCCTCGCGCAGCGCGGTCTGCACCGGGCCGACGAACTGGAGCAGGTCGGTGTAGACGTACGCCATGACGTACGCCGGGACGGCCATGGGCAGAAGCAGCGCCCATTCCAGCACGCGGCTGCCCGGAAAGCGGCACATGGTGACCAGCCACGCCGTGCCGACGCCGATGACCAGCGTGCCGGCGCCCACCCCGAAGACGAGTCGGACGGTGTTCAGCAGGTATTCAGCCAGCACCGTGTCGACGAGATGCTGCCACACGCCGTTGGTCGGGACGACGACCCGGCTGACCACCGCCAGCACCGGCAGCGCCACGAGAAAGGCGATGGTCAGCGTCGCGATGGTCCAGCCGTTCAGGCCGAGACGCCGCCAGAACGCGGTC
>JAEZID010000464.1 GCA_023416195.1 Pseudomonadota bacterium
TCCATCGCCATCATGCTGCTGGAACATTGGAGCAAGGCGGACGAGTACGAGATCGAGCTGTACGCCTCGGACATCGACTCCCACGTGCTGAAGCGCGCGAAGGAGGGGGTGTACGAGGAACGGGCGCTGCACATGCTGCCGCGCGATCTGGTGGCGAAATACTTCACCGAGATCGAGCCGGGCCGCTGGCGGATCATGGACGAGCTGCGGGAGTCCATCGACTTCTCGCTGGTCAACATCGTCGATCCGGCGCAGGTCGCGCGGTTCCGCGGCATCGACGTAATCTTCTGCCGCAACCTGCTGATCTACTTCGACGATCTGGGCCGGCGCGAGGCGGCGGCGATGTTCTACGAGGCGCTGGCGCCCAACGGCTTCGTCTGCCTCGGTCATTCGGAGAGCATGAGCCGCATGTCCTCCCTGTTCGTGCCGCGCCGGTTCCCCGACGCCATCGTCTACCAGAAGCCCCAGCGTTGAGGAGCCATCCGATGAACGACGACAAGCGCCGCGTGCTGGTGGTGGACGATGCGGTCACCGTGCGGGCCTACACCCGGCAGGTGCTGGAGGCGGACGGCTTCCTGGTGGACGAGGCGGTCAACGGCATCGACGGGCTGGAACACGCCATGGCCAACCCGCCGGACCTGCTGATCGTGGACATCAACTTGCAGAAGATGGACGGCTACGCCATGCTGCGCGTGCTGCGGCGGGAACCGGCGCTCCGCGACGTGCCGGCGGTGATGATCTCCACCGAAGCCAAGGACCGCGACCGCGAACAGGCCCGGCTGGCCGGGGCCAACTGGTATTTCGTGAAGCCGGTGACGCCGGGGGATCTGACCGAGGCGGCGCGGCTGCTGACCGGGCGCCCCTATAACCCGAAGCGCAACCAGAAGCGGGAGGGGTGACCATGAACCCGCTGTTCGAACAGTTCGTCATCGAGGCGCGCGAGCTTCTGGACGCCGCCGGGGCCGCCCTGCTGCGGCTGGAGCGGGAGCCGGGGGACGCCGGCGCTGTCAACGACCTGTTCCGCGCGCTGCACACGCTGAAGGGGGCGACCGGGCTGTTCGACATGGCGCCCTTCACCCGGATGGTGCACGCGGGCGAGGACGCGCTGATGGCCGTGCGCGAGGGGCGCGCGGCGGTGACGCCGGACCTGGCGGACCGGCTGTTCCAACTGCTCGACCTCGGGACCCGCTGGGTCGATCACCTGGACGCGGAAGGCGACCTGCCGGTCGGCGCCGACGCGGTGGCGCGGGAGCGGGAAACCCTGCTGCGCGCGGCGCTGGGCGGGACGACGGCCGCCGAGGCGCCGTCCGGGGCCTTCGCGTGGGTGGAGGAGCTGAGCGGGGCGGAGCGGCGGATGGCGGGGGGGCGGAGGGTCACCGCCGTGATGTACGACCCGCACCCGGACTGTTTCTTCACCGGGGACGACCCGCTGGATCTGTGCCGCAGGATACCGGAGCTGATCCTGTTGCGGATCGAACCGGTCGAGCCCTGGCCGGACCTTCCGGCGCTGGATCCCTACCGCTGCGCCCTGCGCTTCCGGGCGCTGAGCGCGGCGCCCGAGGACGACGTGGCGCGGGTGTTCCGCAGCGTGCCGGATCAGGTGCGCATCGCCTCCACGGCCGTCGTCGGGGCGGCGCCGGAGCCGGCGACGGACGGGCTGGCGGCGGACGGGCTGGCCGATGCGATGCTGCGCGAACAGGCGCGCATCCTGGCGCTGGAGGGTACGGCGGTGGAGCGTGAGGCGCGGCGGGCCGTGGTCCTGCGGAGCGTGCGCAACATCCTGACGGCGCAGGGGCGGGCGGCGGATCGGGCGGCCCTGGATCAGCTCGTCCAGGATCGGGCGGCGGAAACGCCCGAGGCGTTGCGGGGCTTCATCGAGGGTCTGGTGGATGGGCGGACGGGGGACGATGCCGCGCCGGTCCCGACCCCGACTTCGATGGCAGCGCCTGCCCGGCGGGCGCTGCGCGTCGAGCCGGAGCGCATGGACCGGCTGATGTCCCTGGTCGGCGAACTGGTCGTCGCCAAGAGCCGGCTGCCCTATCTCGCCCGCGAGGCGCGGGAGGGGCAGAGCCTGGAGGCGCTGGCGCAAGGGCTGAAGGAGACGCAGGGGCAGATCGACGCCATCGTCGGCGAGTTGCAGGCGGCCGTCCTGCGCCTGCGCGTGTTGCCGCTGTCGCGGGTGTTCGAACCGCTGCCGCGTCTGGTCCGCGATGCCGCGCGGCGGCTCGGCAAGTCCGTGGACCTGCGGCTGAGCGGCGAGGAGACGCAGGCCGACAAGGACATTCTGGACGTCCTGGGCGAGCCGCTGCTTCACCTTGTCCGCAACAGCCTGGATCACGGGATCGAGACGCCGGACGCACGGCGGGCGGCGGGCAAGCCGGAGACGGCGGAGATCCGGGTTTCCGCCTTCCAGGACAAGGATGGCGTGGTGGTGGAGGTGGCTGACGACGGAGCGGGCATCGACGGCGGTGCGGTGCGCCGCAAGGCGGTCGAGCGCGGGCTGATCGAGGCCGACCGGGCGGCGGCGCTGACCGAGGAGGAGGCGGTGCGGCTGGTCTTCCTGCCGGGGCTCAGCACCTCGTCCGGCGTGTCGGACCTGTCGGGGCGCGGGGTCGGCATGGACGCGGTG
>JAEZID010000073.1 GCA_023416195.1 Pseudomonadota bacterium
CCGAAAACCAGGCCGTCAGGCTGCCGCGCTGGCGCAGGGCGGCGTCATACCCGGACCAATTCGTCACTGTGCGCTTCGCTCGCGGAATGTGATGGCGACAAGCGGCATTGGCCTTGTGCGGCATAGCGGGCGACCAGATCGGACACGGCGGCGTGGCCTACGACACCCACCGCATCCATGCAACACGGCAACGCACGGTGAGGTTACGCCACCAGACGGCCGCCCAGCGTGCGCTCCAGACGGTCGAAGCGGCTGTTGAAGTCGGCCTCGTTCGTGTCGCCGGTGCGGAAGCGGACGTGCAGCAGGTCGCCTTCGTGGCTGACCACGTCGAACGGCACGGCCATGCCGAGATCGGTCAGGTTCAGGGAGCCCCGGCCGGCCATGGTCGCACCGCCGTCCGTGCGCAGGGCCGCGCCGCAGCGGGACAGGTCGATCACGCGGGCCTGCGTTGCGGCCCCGACCCCCACGGTCAGGGTGCAGGCCGCGTCGATGCGGTAGCGCGGGAAGCGGCGGCGGTCTACCTCGGTCGTCGCGGTGCGGACGACGCGGACCAGCACGCGCTTCAGCTCGTCGATGCTGGTGGCCACGCCCCCGGCGACCTGCCGGACCTCGTCGGCGCGCTCACGGGTGTTGGTCGCCTCGGCCGACACCTCGGCGATGCGGAAGGAGACGGCGGTCGCGGCGGCGGCGGTCTGGTTGACGTTGCGGGCGATCTCGCCGGTCGCGGCGGCCTGCTGCTCCATGGCGGCGGCGATGCCGGCGGCGATCTGGTCGATCTCGCTGATGGTGCTGCCGACGTCCTCCACGGCGTTCACCGCGGCCTGGGTCACCGCCTGGATTTCGGCGATCTGGCGGGTGATCTCCTCGGTCGAGGTGGAGGTCTGGTTCGCGAGATTCTTGACCTCCGACGCCACGACCGCGAAGCCCCGGCCCGCCTCGCCCGCTCGCGCCGCCTCGATGGTGGCGTTCAGCGCCAGGAGGTTGGTCTGGCTGGCGATGGACTGGATCAGGCCGGTGACCTCGCCGATGCGGCCCACGGCGGAGGAGAGCGACTGGATCGTCTCGCCGGTGTGGCGGCTGGCCTCCACCGCCTTGGCGGTCGCGCGGCTTGCCTGGGTGACCTGAAGGCCGATGTCGCGGATCGACGCGGTCAGCTCGTCCGACGCCGAGGCCACGGCCTGGGCGTTGCTGAGCGCCTGTTCGGCCGCCGCCGCCACGTCCTGCGCGTTGGTGCCGACCAGACCGGCGGACTGCGCCATGGCGCCGGCGTTGCTGTCCATCGCCTCGGTCCGTTCGGCGACGCGGCTGACCGCCTCGCGGCTTTCGCGCTCGACCGTCGCGGCCATCTCCTCCAGGGCGCGGCGCTTCTGCTCCTCGCCTTCCAGGCGCTGACGCTCCTGCTCGGCGCGCAGGCGCTCGGCCTCGACCATGCCGTCGCGGAACACGACCACGGCGCGGGCCATGTTGCCGATCTCGTCCAGGCGGCTGGTTCCGGCGATCTGCGCCTGGAGGTTGCCCTGCGACAGGGCGTCCATGACGCGCTTCAGCGCGCTCAGCGGGTCCAGCAGGCCGCGCAGCAGCAGGAAGCCGGGGACCGCCAGCAGAACGGCGAAGCCGATCACGCCGATGGTCGCCAGCCGCATGTTCTCGTCGAAGGACTTGAACACGGTGGCCTTCTTGATGCCGACATAGACGATGCCGACGACCTGCCCCGCCTTATCCTTGATGGGATCGTAGGCGGCGTAATAGTCCTCGCCCAGGATCTTGACCATGCCGCGATAGCCGGTGCCGCGGCCGATCACCGCGTCGTAGGCCGGGCCGGCGCCCAGCTTCGTGCCCACGGCGCGGCTGCCGTCGGGCTTCATCACGTTGGTGGCGATGCGGGTGTCGCCCTGGAAGATCGTCGCAGTGCCGCCGGTGATCTTCTTGATCTTGTCGACGACCTCGTTGTTGTCGTTCATCACGAGATCGCCCAGCATCAGCTTGCCGTCGCGCAGAGCGAAGTCGCCGCCCTTCTCCGACAGGGCGCTCCAGGCGATTTCCATACTGAGCGTCTGCATTTCGACCGCCTGCCGTTCCAGGTCGCGGGACAGCACCTGCCCGATCACACCGAGGATGGCGCCGCTCAGCATCAACATGCCGGCGAAGTTCAGGATGGAGACCTTGGTGGAGATGGACAGGCGGGCGATCATGCTTTTCATTGGGCGGACCGGCCTTTGCAATTCGTGATGGCGCGCGGCGCCGATGAGCCATGCGCCACCGTCCGCGTCCCGAAGCGGTCGGGCGCGGTCATGGCGTGCTGGCGAGCGCAATCTCAACGTTTGGAGATAATTTTAATATAATACGGAAGTGTTAGAAACGTTCGCTCCACCTCCCCTCCCCGGGCTCTTTTAGAGCCTGTTTGGCCAGGATCGGGTCCCGCCTGTTGGTGACGACAGGAGGAGTGGCCAATGTGGACGGACGAACTGATCTTGCCCCGGTTCGGTGGACGCGGGTTCACGCAGATCTTGGCTCGGCCTGTTCGGGGGTGATGTATCCGATGGCCGAGTGGGCGCGTTGGCGATTGTAGTAGGTTTCGATGTAGGCGAACAC
>JAEZID010000570.1 GCA_023416195.1 Pseudomonadota bacterium
CCCTTCCAGGTTGGGCGGGCGGGTTTCCAGGCGGACGACGTGCGGCTGCTGCAACTGAAGCTCCGCCGCGTCCTCGATCGTCACCACGCGCTCGGTGTGCTCGATCAGCTGCGACATGGCGTTCAGCAGCGTCGTCTTGCCGGACCCGGTGCCGCCGGAAATCAGGATGTTCAGGCGGCAGCGCGCGGCGATCTTCAGCACCGTGCACATGGCGGGGGAGATGTTCTCGGTCCGCGCCATCACGTCGAGCGTGATCTTCTTCTTGGAGAATTTGCGGATCGAGATGCTGGGGCCGTCGATGGCCAGCGGCGGGATGATGATGTTGACGCGGCTGCCGTCCGCCAGACGCGCGTCGCAGAGCGGCGAGCTTTCGTCAATGCGCCGGCCGACGCCGGTGACGATGCGCGTCGCGATCGCCATGACGTGGGCGTTGTCGCGGAACTGCACGTCGGTCAGGGTCAGCTTGCCCTTGCGCTCCACATAGACCTGCCTGGGGCCGTTCACCATGATGTCGGTGACCGCCTCGTCGGCCAGCAGCGGCTCCAGCGGCCCCAGCCCCAGCATGTCGTCGAGCAGGCGCTCCACCAGTTCCTGCCGTTCGGCGAGGTTGAGCTGGAGCTTCTGCTCGGCCAGCAGCTCGTGAACGATGTCGCCGACGTCGCGGGCCAGCTCCATGCGGCTGAGCGTGGCGGCGGCCGAGGTGTCGATGCGCGCCAGAAGCAGCGGCTGGATGCGGTCCTTGGCCTGATCGACGGTCGCCCGGTGGGTCGCGGCGGTGCGCGCGGGGGCTTCCGTGGGCTTTGGATCCTCGGGCTGTGGTTCGGGCTCCGGCGCGAGCGGCGCGAAGCTCTGTGGACCGAAGGGGGCCTGCACCGTGGGCGCGCCCACCGCCTTCAGGATCGCCGAGACGGAGAAAGGCGCCGGGTCCGGGTCGGGGGTAAGAACGGGATCCGGTTCGGGGGCCGGGACGGGGGTCGGGACGGGGGAACGCTCAAGCGCGGGCGGCTCGGCGAGGCGCGGCGGAACGTCCGGAAGCGGCGCCGCGAAGGTCGGCGCGGAGGTATCGGCGGTTTCCGGCGAGTCCTCGCGGCGCAGGGGCAGCGGAACGACGACCTGACGGACGGCGGCCAGCACCTCGCTGCTGTCCACCGGCCGCAGGGACAGGACGCCGTTGATCAGCAGCGTGACGAGATCGCGCTGGTCGAGCAGGTTCAGGTCGCGGCGGTCCCGGTTCAGCAGGTCCAGCAGGACCGCCTTCACCTCGCGCGCCACGTCGCCACGCGGCAGGTGGGCGGCGCGGGCGGGGTCGAGGCGGCGGGCGATTTCCGGCAAATAGCGGTCGCGGAGCGCGGTCAGGCCCTGGTCCGGCTCGCCGGAGACCCGCCCGCGCGGGGGATCGTCGCCCCCTGCCCCGTTGCCTCCACGCCGCCCGAACATCAGCCCTTGTCCTTCTTCAGCTTGTCCTTCTTCAGCCAGCCCACGAGGTCGAAGCCCTTCCTGGCCGGCGGCCGGGCGTCGGCCATGGTCATGGCAAGCTCGCGCATCGCCTTTACCGAGGGGGCCTGCGGCGCCATCGACGCCAACGCCTTGCCCTGGTTGGTGGCCGCCGCGACGGCTTTGTCATCCTCCGGGATGACCTGGGCGATCTTGCCCTGGATGCCGCGCTCGAAGGTCGCCCTGTCCACCTGTGCCTTGCGCGGGCCGCCGACCGCGACGTGGCAGGCCGGGCCGCCCAGCACCTTGATCGAGCCCATCAGCCGCACCGTGTCGCGGATGCCGGCCAGCGAGAAGTCCGACACCAGGATGACCTGATCGGCCGAGCCCAGCACCGGCCGGTGCACCGGCAGCAGATGGCGCGGCATGTCCACCACCACGACCTGAAAGCCGCTGCGCAACTCCTCCAGCAGGGCGCTGACCGCCGTCGGGCCGAAGGAGACGCTGTCCTCCACCGGCTCCTCCGCGCCGAGGACGGAGAGCCAATCGCTCTCGTTCACCAGGGAGCTTTTGACGAGCAGGCTGTCCAGGCGGTTCGGCGTCTCCAGCGCCTCGCGCAGGCCGCGCCCCGGCTCAAGGTCCAGGGCCAGCGTATCGGTCCCGAAATGCAGGTCGAGGTCGAGCAGAGCGGTCTTCCGCTTGAACTCGTGCCCGATCATCCAGGCGGTGTTGACCGCCACCGTGCTGGCGCCCACCCCGCCGCGCACGCCGACCACGACGACCAGCCGGGCCGGCGTGACCTCCTGCTGCTGGACGCGCTTGGGCGCTTGGTTGGCGGCGCGGATGACCTGATGCAGCGCCTCCGGCGTCAGCGGCTTGACGAGATAGTCGGCGGCGCCGGCGGCCAGCAGGTCGCGGTACAGGTCGACGTCGTTCGGCGTGCCGAGCCCGACCGTGCGGCTGTCCGGCCCCAGCGTGGAGGCCAGCCGCGCCATGGTGACGACCGGATTGGCCGTGCCGTCCAGATCGACCAGCAGGATCTTCGGCGCCAGCGCGTTGCCCGACAGCAGGTCCAGAACGTCGCCGGCTCCGCCGCGCTGCACGGCGCCGGTCGGCCAGCCCATCTCCGCCGCGACCGTCCGCGCCACCTGATGGGAGGCGTCGTCGGACACGTAGGCCAGGAAGATGTCGTCCGCCGGCTGGTCGGCGGAACCCTTGAACAGGGGGACGACGCCGGACATGGCTACTGTCCTCCCGCAGGGCCGCCCAGGGACGCCCCGCCGCTGGGGGCGACCGCGGCCATGGAGCCCGCCTGCTCGCGCATCAGCGGCTTTTCCTGGCCCCGGCGGTAACGGTCCATGGCGGCGGCGCCGCGCTGGCCGTCAGCCGGGCCGG
>JAEZID010000572.1 GCA_023416195.1 Pseudomonadota bacterium
TTCTGAACGCCGTTCCGGTTCCTGCTTTCCCGGCCGCTGGCCCGCAGTCTCTCCGAATGGAGTCGCCTTTAGGGCTGGTCTTCGTCGGTATAATCATCCGAAATCCCAAGCCGCATCGCGCACCGCACCGCCTACATCCGGGAAGCGCGCAATCGAACCCGCCGCCCGCCGTGGCGGGGGCGGGGCGCGTCACGATGGACCGTGACCGGCCAACCATGGCCGGTGCGGATAACGCGGACTGTTCGGGGTGCGGGACGGATGCGGAACTTCTTTCGGAAGCGGCGGTCAGCCGCCGTTGCAGACGACCGGATGTCCAACACGGCTGGTGTTGGGGGTGCTGGAATCACGGGTGGCGGGATCACCGGGCCGGGCGCCGGGGGAGGCAATCCAGCCTTCGGGGCGCCGCCATCCGGACCGCAGATGGCCCGGCCGGCCCCGGGCCAGCACCTGCGGCCGGTCGGCGGCTTGGGGAGTGGCCCCGGAACGGGCTTCACCAACGGGCCGCGCGGGGCCGGACTGGCGCGGGCCGACGCGATGCCGTCCGATGTGGACCTGCCGCGCTTCTCCATGACCGTGAACGGGGGCTTGCGCTCGCCGGGAGCGGCCGGCGCGCCGGCCATGCTGAAAGGGCTGACGCCGGAGCTGAACGGCCTTCTGCGCGAAGCCTTCACGCCGACGCGGCCGAAGCAGCAGTTGAACTCCCTGTTCATCGGCCGCACCGACACGATGAAGCGGATCATCTCCGCCATCGAGGAGGAGAGGGCGCACGTCATCCTGTTCGGCGATCGCGGGCGCGGCAAGACCTCGGTCGCCAACGCCATCGAGAAGATCGCCGGCCAGGCCGGCTATCTGTCGCTGAAGCTGACCTGCAGCGCGGAGCTGAGCTTCGAGGACATCTTCCGTCATTTCCTCAAGAAGATCCCCTCGACCTATTACCGCTCCGGCGTGGACAACCCCTTTGCCGCGCGCCGCAGCTTCAGCAGCTTCAACGAGCTTCTGCCGGAAGGCACCTTCAGCGTGACGGAACTGAACGAGGTTCTGTCCGGCATTCACGCCACGCACGTTCTGCTGATCCTCGACGAGTACGACCGCGTCACCGACGAGGATTTCCGCAACAAGCTGGCGGAGCTGTTCAAGAACCTGACGGACAGCTCGATCCCCGTGACGCTTCTGGTCGTCGGCGTGGCGGAAAACCTGGACCAGCTGCTCGGCAAGCATCCGTCGATCCAGCGGTCGCTGGTGCCCGTCCATCTGCCGCTGATGAGCGACCAGGAGATCGCCCGCCTGCTCCAGGCCGGCGCCGAGAACGCCGGCATCGCCTTCGCCCCGGAGGTGGTCGAGCGAATCGGCTCCTTCGTGCGGGGGCTGCCTTATTACGCCCAGCTTCTCGGCCTGCACGCGGCGCGCAGCGCGGTCAGCCGCGGATCGACGACGGTGGAGCGCGAGGATCTCGCCTACGCGGTCGCCCGCTGCCTTCAGGAAGCGGAGCGCGGCATCGTCGACTCCTACGCCCGCGCGCTGGCCGCCGAACGGCGGGCGGAGCTGGAGGACATCCTGCTGGCCAGCGCCCTGTGCCCGGCCGATCCTTACGGAACCTTCGATCCTCGGGAACTGGCCGGCTCCGGCGGCATGGAACCCTCCGGCGACGCCCTGGACCTGCTGGAGCGCCTGACCCGCGAAGACCACGGCGGCGTGCTGGCCCAGGTCGTGGAGCCCGGTCTGACCCGCTACCGCTTCCGCAACCAGATGATGCGCCAGTATGTGCTGATGCGTCAGGCCCATGAGCGCGGTCAGATTTAACGCAAGCCGGCTCCAGCGCACCTCCACCGAAGAAAGCCCCCTCCCGCCGCAAGCGGGAGGGGGCTTTTCATGTCCGGCCGGTCACGAATCGATTGCCATGGCCAGCAGCACCGCGCCGGCGATGAATGCGCACAGGGCGGCGACGATCACAAGGCTGCGCAGGAACTGCCTGAACTCCCCCTGCTTCCACGCGCTGCGCGCGAGCAGCAGCAGGTAGCCGGCCATCATCAACCCGATCAGCTGCCACAGCGTCATGGAGCGGTCCCGATAACTAATCCGGAGTGAGCGGACATCGTCCGGACGGAGGCGTCAAGCCTCAGTCCGGACGGGTGAAATTTACTCTTTGCGGGTGAGGCATATGACGTTTGTTTAGGTATCAACCCAGCTATGACACTGGGCGGAGGGGTTCTCCAGGCGAAGAATCCCCTGCTCCATCCTATCCTTTTGCCGAAGGCATCCGGGCGGTGCAACTCGGGTGGGTGGAAAATCGACTGATTTCACCCCCTGAGGGTTCTCTTTCGCAAATTGGTGTTGGTTAAAGCCAAAATTATACTTTCGATTGGGTGAGGCGAGTACTTTAAAAGTTAGTCCATAACTCCGGAATTGAAAATAGCTTTGCGCATATGCCTAATGCGTTCTTCTTTTAACACCACAGAGTGGTACCGTTCTGAACGACACAGGGGTATGGTCATCCAAAATATCGGCACGTCCATGCCGTCAAGGGGCGCAGGTTGGGCGACCTCGGGTGACTCATAGCCAACACGATCGCCCAGGGAAGTCTTGGCAACTTATCCGAAAATCGCGGGAGCTGACCTATGGAACCAGTGCGTGCTTTTCTGATCGATTCCAACAAGCTGTTCCGCGAGGGACTGAAGCGCTTGTTGGACGATTCACCGTTCCAGATCGTCGCCGAGGCCGGCAACCTGCGGGAGGCTTTGAACGCGGTTGAAAATGGCCTTCGTCCCCAGTTGATCCTCCTCGATCTCGTCAACGGCGGTGACGAGGAAGCGGAAGGGATGCGCCGCCTGCGCGCCCAGCTTCCCGACGCCCGCATGGTGATCCTGACCAGCGACCTGTGCACCCGCCGCCTCGCCAACGCGCTGGAAGCCGGAGCCGACGGCTACCTGATGAAGGACCTCTCGTCCGACGCGCTGGCCCAGTCGCTGCGGCTGGTGATGATGGGCGAGAAGGTGTTCCCGACCCATCTGGCCGCCCTGCTGATCTCCGGTCGGGTGAACGGCAACGGCACCGACATGCCCGTGTCCCGCAAGGGCCTGTCGCAGCGCGAGGTCCAGATCCTGCGTTGCCTGCTGAACGGCGACAGCAACAAGATGATCGCCAACCATCTGAACATCACCGAGGCGACGGTGAAGGTCCATCTGAAGAGTCTCCTGCGCAAGATCAACGCCTCCAACCGCACCCAGGCGGCCATCTGGGCGCTGAACAACGGCATCGGCGGCGAGTTGGCGGGCGCCGGTGTGGTCGCGGCCGCCGCCGCGCACCAGTAGCGAACACGTCGAGCCGAACCGGGCCGGCCGCCCTCCTTATGACGGTTGGGGCGTGGCGGCCGGCCGGTGGCATTCCTGAAAAGCGCCGCACGCAAGATCCGCGACGGGCGGGACCCCGCAAGGTCCCGCCCGTCGCCTTTTCGCATGGCGGGGCGGGGCATGGGAAAAGGCATGGGAAAAGCTTGGCACGAAAAAAGCCCGCCGGAGCGGGCCTGAACCATCGGCAACCGAGGTTGAAAGGCATCCCGGCACAGGGCCGGGATTACGACAGGGAGCGGGCAGGGAGGAGTGTCAGGCCCCCGGGCGGTGTGCCTGGGCGGCGTGCATGTGCGGAGGAACCATGCCGTCGCGGGCCGACTGCAAGGCGCCCTGCTGGCGGGCCGCGAAGACGCCGGCTTCCGTGCGGTTGCGGAAGTGCAGCTTCGACAGGACGCTGCGCACCATCGACTTGATGACCGCTTCCGACAGGTCGAGCTGGTTGGCGATGGTCCGGTTGTTCAGTCCCTGGCCGAGCAGGCGGAGCGTTTCGAACTCCGGTTCGGACAGGCGGGGCAGCAGCGTCAGCCGGATTTCGTCCACGCCCAGGCGCGACAGGAACTGCTTGGGCATCAGGCAATGGCCCTCAAGCCCCAGGTCGAGCAGTTCGTTGATCCGGTCGACGTTGATGTCCTCGAACACCCAGGCGTCGGCGAAGGCGAGGATGTGGGCGGCGTCCAGGAGCTCCCGCGACGACAGCACCACCACGATGCGCGACCGGCGCGACAGGCGCAGGTACACCATCGGCTCGTTCTCGCGCAGGGCGGTGAACTGCTGAAGGCCGATCAGGATGGCGTCCGGCGTCAGCGTGCTCTGCGTCAGTTCCGTGATGTCGTGGAACACGGTGACGCGGTGGCGGCCGGCCTTGTCCAGCGCCTGCACCACCGTTTCGGTGAGGGAATTGTTGTCGAGAATCAGGCAGACGTGCATGGGGGTCACCGCGTTGCGGGTCGAGTGCGATGCTTTCTCTTGGGCGTACTCATGGTGCATGTGCATGGGTCAGCTCTGTCTGGAGGAGGCATCCACGGCAGGCCCTTGACGGGCATCGTCGCCGCCTGTGTTCGAGGTTCGTCGGAGTTTGCTTTTTCGACTTCTACTAAATCCTTCATCGAATATTCCTGGGATCAATTTAAAAGCTGGAAAAAAACTTGACAGTGCGACAACGATTTTATAAATTAGCGCGGCCAATCGTAAATCAAGCGATAGATTATCATTCAAGATCGTCAGGCCCATCTGAATGGTGACCGGCATCCCCCGACCGATAACACCTCCGTGATCGTTGGCCCGGAAGGGCAGGTGTGCGTCTGTACATAGGGGCAGGCTTTCCTATGCCCACCGGGTGACCCCGACCGGTGCGGCGTGAATCACAATGGGGGTAGCAAATACAAATCCAAAATCGATCATGTTCATGCCCCTGCAATTTCATGGGCAGAGAGGGCGTGCGGAGTCGCGCGCGAGTATTTCGGACGCGCGGGCGTCGCCTCCCGATCTCCTTTGGTACAGCCTCTATGACCAACGGCCGAGCCTCCATTTCGTTCCGCAGGGTAAGGCCGTGTCGAAGGTCGTTTTTGCGGCCGCGAATGACCTATGGCCCTTGTCGATATATTGATGCTCTTCCGAATGTGGTAGCAGTCACCCAAGCCAGTTAAGGCGAGAGGATGGTCCGGTCACCATGGGGTGGCCCGGCCAGGGATCGGGCGACCGGGTCCGCGAGGACCGGCAAACCAGGGTGGACGGGGACCATGAAGATTCTGATCGGTGACGACCATCTGCTTTTCCGTGAAGGCCTGCGCCGGCTGCTGGAGCAGTTGCATTCCGACGCCACCTTCGTCGAGGCGGGGACGTTTGGGGAAGTTGTCGAGCAGTGCCGCAGCGGCGGCAGCTTCGATGTGGTTCTGATGGACCTGCATATGCCGGCGTGGCCCGGTTTCGATGGCCTGCGCGAGGTGCAAAGCCTCCAGCCGGGCGTTCCGGTGGTGGTGATCTCGGCCTCCGAATCGCTGTCCGACATTCGCGGCGCGCTCGACCATGGGGCGACCGGCTACATTCCGAAGTCCAGCAGCGTCAAGGTGATGATGGGCGCGCTGAACCTCGTGTTCTCCGGTGGCATCTACGTTCCGCCCGGCGCGCTCAGCGCCGCGACGGAGGCCGCGCCGCGCCGCCGCTCCCTGGACATCGGCGACCGCAGCAGCGGCTACGGCCTGACCCAGCGCCAGCGCGAGGTTCTGGAATGCCTGCGCGCCGGCAAGTCCAACAAGCAGATCGCCTATGAGCTGGGCCTGTCCGAAGGCACCGTGAAGATCCACGTCACCGCGATCTTCAAGTCGCTGGGCGTGAAGAACCGCACCCAGGCCGTGATCGCCGCCGCCGCCATGGCGTCCTGATGGGGGCGTCCTGATCGGGGCGCCCTGATCGGCCTTCGGAAAACGGCGCAAAGGCCGCGCGAGCACAGGACCCCGTGCTCCGCGGCCTTTTCGATTCCGCTCTCCGGATCACTTCTTATAGTGCGCAGAAACGAACGAGAGGACGCGACGATGGCGGCGGAAACCCCGGTGTGCGACTTCGGCTGGAACGCGGTGGATTTCAGCCTGAAGGGTGTGGACGGCAAAACCTATGGCCTCGCCGACGTGCGCGGCCCGCGCGGTACGCTGGTGATGTTCATCTGCAATCACTGCCCCTACGTGAAGGCGGTGATCGGCCGCATCGTCGCCGAGGCGAACGCGCTGAAGGAGCATGGAATCAGCGCCGCCGCCATCATGTCGAACGACACGGACAGCTATCCCGACGACAGCTTCGACAACATGAAGCGCTTCGCGGCGGAGCACGGCTTCACCTTCCCTTACCTGATCGACGAGACCCAGGCGGTGGCGCGCGCCTACGACGCGGTGTGCACGCCGGACTTCTTCGGTTTCAACGCCGATCTGGAGCTGCAATACCGTGGCCGCCTCGATTGTTCGAAGCGGGAACTGATCGCGGACGCCCCGCGCGAGCTTTACCACGCCATGGTCCGCATCGCCGACACGGGGCAGGGGCCGGCCGACCAGATCCCCAGCATGGGCTGCTCCATTAAATGGCGCTGACTGGCAAATGGCGCTGACCGGCGTGACCGCGTGACGGGTCCGCGAACCGGTGTCAAGCGCGTTCCGTTGCCGCTTGCGCCTTGACCGCGTGCTCGTGCCAATGCTATCCGGCCCTGTGAACCACCAGCACCGCCCGCCGCGACCGCGCGCGGGCTCCATTCCACTCGCGCCGCTGTAGGGCCATGAGCGATATTTTCCGCGAAGTCGACGAGGATCTGCGCCGCGACCGCATGGAGGGCTTGTTCAAGCGCTACGGCGGCATCGTGCTGGCCGGGGCGCTGGCCATCGTCGCCGGCACCGGCGGCTACACCGCGTGGCGCAGCTGGAAGCAGAACCAGCATCAGCAGGAGACGGCCGACCTCGTCGCCGCCATTTCCCAGACCGGGCAGGGCGCCGACAAGGGCGTGGAAGCGCTGGCCGCCTTCGCCGGCAAGGCCGATCCCGGCATGGCCGCGCTGGCCCAGCTGAACGCCGCCGCCGTCCTGGCCCGCGAGGGAAAGACGGCCGACGCCGTCTCCATCTACGACAAGATCGCCGGCAACGGCGGCGTGGGCGCCGTCTACCGCGACCTCGCCACGCTGCTCTCGGTCATGCACCAGCTGGGCAGCGGCGATCCGGGCCAGCTTCAGGCGCGGCTTCAGCCGCTGAGCGCCGACACCAGCCCCTGGCGCTTCTCCGCCCGCGAGATGACCGCCGTGCTCGCCGCCCGCGCCGGCGACAAGGAGAAGGCGCGCACCCTCTTCCAGCAGCTGGCGGACGACTCCCAGGCTCCGGCGGGCGTCCGCTCGCGCGCCTCCGACCTCGCCACCCTCTACGGCAAGACCTGATGACCCGCACCGTGACCAAGCCCCGCACGACCCTGTCGCGCACCGCCCTGCTGTCCGCTCCGTTGCTGGCCGTGCTGCTGGGCGGGTGCGATACCCTCAACGGCTGGTTCGGCAAGACGCCCGACGCGCCCTTGCCGGGCGAGCGCGTGGCGGTCCTGACGCGCGAGCGCAAGATCGAGGCCGACCCGCGCCTCGCCGACGTCGCGGTCACCGTGCCGCCGGCCGCGACCAACGCGGCCTGGGCGCAGCCGGGCGGTACGCCGGACCACGCGCTGGGCCATCTGGCGCTGTCCGCGACCCCGGCCGAGGCGTGGCGCGGCGATGTCGGCGCGGGCACCAGCAGCTCGCGCATGCTGCTGTCGACTCCGGTGATCGCTGACGGGCGCATCTTCGCCATGGACGCCGATTCGCACGTCGCATCGCTGGACGAGCGCAGCGGCCGCCAGCAGTGGCGCATCGACACCCGGCCGGAGAATGAGCGCGGCAGCGCCAGCGGCGGCGGAGTCGCCTACGCCGACGGCCGCGTCTTCGCGGCGACCGGCTACGCCGAGGTTCTGGCGCTCGACCCCGCCAACGGCAGCGTGATCTGGCGCAAGCGCGTGCCGGGTCCGGTGCGCGGCGCGCCGACCGTGCTGAACGGGCGCGTCTTCGCCCTGACGCTCGACAACCAGCTGGTCGCGCTGTCGGCGACGGACGGCGAGATCCAGTGGACCCACCAGGGCATTCTGGAGACCGCCGGCCTGCTCGGCGCCGCCAGCCCGGCCGCCACGCCGACCCTGGTGGTCGCGCCCTATTCGTCGGGCGAACTCTATGGCCTGCGTCCCGAGAACGGCCGTGTCGCCTGGCAGGAGAGCCTGGCCGCGATCCGCCGCGGCGGCGCGCTGAGCAGCATTGCCGACATCCGCGGCCTGCCGGTCCTGGATCGCGGCGCCGTCTACGCCATCGGCCATTCCGGCCGCATGGTCGCGGTCGACGAGCGCATCGGCAACCGCGTGTGGGAGACGGAGATCGGCGGCACCCAGACCCCCTGGCTGGCCGGCGACTTCCTGTTTGTGCTGACCAACGACGCGGAGGTCGTGGCGGTCACCCGTCAGGCCGGCCGCGTCCGCTGGGTGGCGCCGCTCGACCGCTTCAAGGATCCGGAGGACCGCAAGGGGCCGATCACCTGGTCCGGCCCGGTCCTGGCCGGCGGCAAGCTGTGGGTCACCGGCTCGAACGGGCAGATGCTCGCCCTGTCCCCGGCGGACGGGCAGGTCGTCACCCGCTATTCGTTGCCGTCGCCGACCTACTTGCCTCCCGTCGTCGCCAACAACACCCTATATGTCCTGGGCGAGAACGGCACGCTGGTCGCGTACCGTTGATCGCCTCGACTGAATAACCGAAGGCCTCCGGCCACATGTCCTTTACCGTCGCCCTCGTCGGCCGGCCGAATGTCGGCAAGTCGACTCTGTTCAACCGTCTGGCCGGCAAGAAGCTGGCGCTGGTCGACGACACGCCGGGCGTGACGCGCGACTGGCGCTCGGCCCCTGCCCGCATGGGCGGCCTGTCCTTCACCGTCATCGACACGGCGGGCCTGGAGGACGTCACCGACGACAGCCTGGAGGCGCGCATGCGCCGCCAGACCGAACGCGCGCTGGAACGCGCCGATGTGGCGCTGTTCATCATCGACGCCCGCGCCGGCGTCACGCCGCTCGACCGCCACTTCGCCGCCCTGCTGCGCAAGCGCAAGACGCCGGTCATCCTGGTCGCCAACAAGGCGGAAGGGAAGGCGGGCGCGCCCGGCCTGTACGAGTCCTTCGAACTCGGCCTCGGCGAGCCCATCCCGCTGTCCGCCGAGCATGGCGAGGGCATGGCCGACCTCGTCCAGGCGCTGATGCCCTACGCCAAGGAGGAGGAGACGGCCGAGGAGGCCGTCGCCGCCGTTTCCGAGGGCGAGGAGCTTCCCATCGGCGACCAGCCGGAGCCGGAGGAGGAGAAGACCCGGCCCATCCAGATCGCCATCGTCGGCCGCCCGAACGTCGGCAAGTCCACGCTGCTGAACAGCCTGATCGGGGAGGAGCGCGTGCTGACCGGCCCGGAGGCCGGCATGACGCGCGACGCCATCACCGTCGATTGGGAATGGCGCGGCCGCAAGTTCAAGCTGGTGGACACCGCCGGCATGCGCAAGCGCGCGCGGGTCGACGCGAAGGTGGAGAAGCTGGCCGTCGCCGACGCGCTGCGGGTCATCCGGCTGGCCAACGTCGTCGTGCTGGTGGTGGACGCCAGCCAAATCCTCGACAAGCAGGACCTGACCATCGCCCGCATGGTGGTGGAGGAGGGCCGCGCGCTCGTCCTCGCCGTCAACAAGTGGGACGCGGTCGAGGATCGCGCCATGGCGCTGCGGCAGGTGGAGGACAAGCTCCAGGCCGCGCTGGCCCAGATCAAGGGTGTGGAGGTGGAGACCATCTCCGCCCTGCACGGCAAGAAGCTGGACACGCTGCTCGATTCCGTCCTGGCGACCTACGCGCAGTGGAACCGCCGCATCCCCACGGCCCAGCTGAACCGCTGGATCGGCGGCGTGCTTGAGCACCACCCGCCGCCGCTGGTCGAGGGCCGGCGCGTGAAGATCCGCTACGTGACGCAGGTGAAGACCCGTCCGCCGACCTTCGCGCTGTTCGTGAACAAGCCGCTGGATCTGCCGGAAAGCTATCACCGCTATTTGATCAGCCATCTGCGCGACACGTTCGAACTGCCGGGCGTGCCGGTGCGCCTGTTGCTGCGCAAGGGCAAGAACCCCTACGCCGACGATTGAGCCTTTTCAAAAGCAAAGCCCCTCTCCCGCCGCGCGTGGGGGAGGGGCTTTTTTTGTGCGCGTGGCCAGGACCTCGGCCACCGCCATCGTCCTGCGATCAAAAATGCTTCAAAATTCGTAACATATTGCGGGCGAACCGCTGGCGCTGTTCAAGTAAGGGCTGAGACAAACGCTGTAAAGGAGGCGCTTTCATCAAGTCGCGCGACGCTCTTCATTGCAAACCACATTCGAAAGGGGTAGCGTTTCGAAGATGAGGCGTGTTGCCTCGGTTGGTTGAGTGTTGCCCTGAAAGCCTGCGACGACCCGTGGCCGTCACGGCCGAGGGTGGAGGTCGGGCCATGACGGCGCATCCTGTTCCCACGCTTCCCGTTTTCCGTGACTTCCTGCATCGGCTGAAACGCGACGAGCGCGGCGCCATCGCCATCATGGTGGCGTTGCTGATGTCGGTGCTGCTCGGGATGCTGAGCCTGGGCGTCGAATACGGCTCCTGGTACGCGGCGCGCCGGCAGTTGCAGACCGCCGCCGACGCGGCGGCCCTGGCGGCGGCGCTTGAGCGGGCGCGCGGCAGCGCGGATTCGGCGCTTCCCGTGGCGCAGCGGGA
>JAEZID010000076.1 GCA_023416195.1 Pseudomonadota bacterium
CGTCTTCGTGCCACGGCCGGCCCACCAGGCGGGCAGCAGCACGCCGAACCCCGCCTGCTCCAGCGCCGGGGCGGTGCGCGTCAGGAAGTCCACCGCGCCGCCCGCGTCGGTGTCGAAGCCAGCCGGCACGCCGCGCCGCAGGCTGGCTTCGATTTCCGGGCTGAGCCGCCCCGCCTGCGCGAAGGACAGCAGCAGGAATTCCCGCAGGTCGCCGCCGGCCGGAAAGCCCTTCAGCCGGCGCCCCGCCTTGCCGCGCGCCCCCGCCGCCCAGGCGTCGGGAACCGGCACCAGCAGGCTGGGATCCTCGTGCGATTGCAGCAGGTAGCGGACCGTCCAGGCGCCGTCCGGGACGGAGACGGCGGCGCCCTCCTCCGCCGCGTCCGGATCGGGCGCCGGCTCCTCCAGACGGAAGCAGAGGCGGACGGGGCTGGCGGCGATCACCGCGACCGGGTGCCGCCACTCCGCGAGCCGCCGTTCCAACTCGTCGAGCGCGGCCGGATCGCCCTTCACCTCGGCCTTCAGACCGGTGAGCGCGGCGAGCCAACGGTCGTCCACGCTCGCCCCCGCCAGCCGGAGAGCCGGTGCCGGATTGTCGCGGATCATGGCGTCGGCGATCCAGGCGAGGAAGTCCGACAGCACCGCCACGGGCGCGGCGTCCGGAGGTTTTCCAGCCTCCCCGGCGGCCCGCGCCGCGTCCGGCAATGCCTGGACCAGCCGGGCCAGCACCTGCGCGTCGCGCCCGAGATAGGCGGGGCGCCAGCGGGCGAACGCGCGCCCGCCGGTCCTCACGAGATCCGGAAGCACGCGCCCGCGCGCGGCCAGCGCCCCGGCGAAACGCAACGCCGCCGCCCAGCAGGCCAAATCCGCCCCTGCGAAGAGGCCGGGCGCCAGGGGTTCGTCCGCCGAAACCCGCGCAAGGGCCGCAATCGCCTCCCCCGGCGTCAGGGCGATGGCCGAGGTCTCCCACGCCGCCAGAGCCGCCGGCTTCCCCTCGTCCCGGTCGGGGTCGATGATCGGGCTTGAGGCGACCGGCCGGCCGGCCGCCGAGGGCAGCCACAGCGTCACGCTCCCGGCCGTGGCGGCGGTGTCGAGGCCGAACGCCCGCAGCGCCTCTGCCAGCGCGTCGGCCCCGGCGTCGTACGGGTTCGGATCGGGCCGGGAGGGTTTGGCGGCCCGCGCCCCGCCCTTGCGCCGGCGCAGCGGCACCGCGTTGGCCGGGGCCGTCTCGCCCCACAGCCACAGCGCGTCATTCCAGAAGGCGGCGTGGACAAAACTCGCCATGCACCGTACCCGCGTTTTCAAGAACCAAAGCCATCACGCCCGGCCGGGGGCGGGCCTTCGTAAGCACGACCATACACCGGCAAGAAACCGCCGGCCATCGCACGGCACTGGCGGACGGCTTGCCGGGTGCGGCTCACATCCGGGCTGCGGGCGGCGGGACAGCGGGCGGCGGGTCGCCGACGGTGATGCCGGCGAACTCCAGCTGCCGCCCGACCAGCGCGCCCAGCGCCGCGTCGCCCCCCTCGTCCAGCAGGAGGAAGGGGCCGAAATCGGCGCTCTCGGTCCGGGCGATCAGCGCCACGCCGGCCGGAACGACGACGACCTGCCAGACGACCTCCTCCGGTTCGCGGGTGGCGGCCAGGGGACCGACGCCGCTGGCGTTGAGCGCCACCATGCGCGCGTAGGTGACCATGCCGGCGGCGTCGCGCATGGCCGGGCGGTAGGCCGGATGGGCGGACAGCGCGACCGGCCCCATGTCCGGCGGAACGTCCAGGGTGGCGGCGATCCGGGGTCCGAAGGGCGTGTCCATCAGCTGACCTTCCATCAGGATGGCGGGCGCGCCGAGGTCGCGCATCATCCGCCGGCAGTGCGCGATCTGCGACGGCCACAGCGGTGGCGGACGGGTGACGGCGATGATGGTCCTGGCGGTCATGATGCCCTGCTTGGCCGGTTCCGCGGATGATATGGGGCATGGATATGGGGATCGGAACCGCTTGACCGCGGTCAAGTGAGCGGCCGGTTTGCCCGAATATTGTCCCGACATTCGCTCAAATGTCCGGGAGGCTTCATGTTTTGCTATCAGTGTGAACAGACCGCGCGCACCGATTCCCGCACCGGTTGCACCACCGCCAAGGGCATGTGCGGCAAGGACGCGACCACGGCCGACTTGCAGGATCTGCTGGTCCACGCGGTGAAGGGCATCGCCCAGTACAGCCGCCGCGCCCGCGCGCTGGGCGCCGCCGACCGCGAGGCCGACGCCTTCGTGCTGCACGCCCTGTTCACGACGCTGACGAACGTGAACTTCAACGCAACTCGCTTCGTCGGCCTGCTGGCCGAGGCCGCCCGGACCCGCGACCGCGTCAAGACGCTTTACGAGACCACGGCCCGCGACACGGGCGCCGCCGTCGAGCCGCTGTCCGGCCCCGCCCTGTGGCAGCCCGCCGCCGACATGGAGGGCCTCCAGGCCCAGGCCGCCGGGGTGCCGGTCACCGCCGGCCAGGACGCGGTGGGTGAGGACATCGTCGGCCTGCGCGCGCTGATCCTCTACGGCCTGAAGGGTGTGGCCGCCTACGCCCACCACGCCTATGTGCTGGGCGGGGCGAGCGAGGAGGTGTTCGCCGGCGTGGCCGACGCGCTGGACTTCCTGGCCGGCGAGCCGAAGGACGCGGGCGCCCTGCTGGAGCAGGCGCTGCGGCTCGGCCGCCTGAACCTGAAGGTCATGGAGCTGCTGGACGCCGCCAACACCGGCCGCTTCGGCACGCCGACGCCGACGCCGGTGCGCGTCACCCCGGTCAAGGGCAAGGCCATCCTGGTCAGCGGCCACGACCTGGGCGACCTGGAGGCTCTGCTGAAGCTGACCGAAGGCAAGGGCATCAACGTCTACACCCACGGCGAGATGCTGCCCGCCCACGGCTATCCGGCGCTGAAGGCCTACCCGCATCTGGCCGGCAACTGGGGCGGCGCGTGGCAGGACCAGCAGCGCGACTTCGCCGAATTCCCCGGCCCGATCCTGATGACGTCGAACTGCATCATCGAGCCGAACCCGCGCTACCGCCAGCGCATCTTCACCACCGGCCCGGTGGGCTGGCCCGGCGTGCGCCATCTGGAACACCATGCCTTCGGCCCGCTGGTCGACGCGGCGCTGGCCCTGCCCGGCTTCAAGGAGGACGCGGCGGAGGAGAAGACGATCCTGGTCGGCTTCGGCCGTGACGCCGTGCTGGGCGTGGCCGACAAGGTCATCGAGGCGGTCAAGGGCGGTGCGATCAAGCACTTCTTCCTGATCGGCGGCTGTGACGGCGCGGCGCCCGGCCGCAACTACTACACCGACTTCGCCACCGGGGCGCCGGACGACACGGTGGTGCTGACGCTGGGCTGCAACAAGTACCGCTTCAACCAGCACGACTTCGGCGCCATCGGCGGCATCCCGCGCCTGCTGGACATCGGCCAGTGCAACGACAGCTACTCCGCCATCCGCATCGCCGGCGCGCTGGCCGACGCCTTCGGCTGCGAGGTGAACGACCTGCCGCTGTCGCTGATCGTGTCCTGGTTCGAGCAGAAGGCGGCGGCGGTGCTGCTGACCCTGCTGGCGCTGGGCATCAGGAACATCCACCTGGGCCCCACCCTGCCGGCCTTCATCACGCCTCCGGTGCTGAACCAGCTGGTCGAGACCTTCGGCATCCGCCCGATCTCCACCGCCGAGGCCGACATCGCCAACGCCCTGAACCGCGCGGCGTAAGGATTGTCGATCCGTCCCCTCTCCCGCCCATTCCTTTGGTCGGGGAGAGGGGACTTTTCCTTTTTACACGGAACGCCATGACAACCCACACCATCGATCTGGCCACCCGCGACGGCGAGCGGGTGAGCTTTCCCTGCGACGAAGCCGAATCGGTGGTCGCCGCCGCCGCGAAGGCCAACCTGACGCTGCCCGGCCATTGCCGCGAAGGCGGCTGCGGCGCCTGCCGCGCCACTGCCGACGACGGCGACTATCATCTGGCCGAGCACAGCGCGTCGGCCCTGCCGGCCGAGGCCGCCGCCGCGCGCGAGGTGCTGCTGTGCCGGACCTTCCCGCGCGGCACCCTGTCCATCACGGCCCCCTTCGACCGCTCCCACATCCTGTCCGGCCCGGTGACCGAGCGTCAGGCCGAGATCGTCGAACGAACGCTGGTCGGGGGGCGCACGGTGCGGCTGCTCCTCAGCCTCGTGCCCGACGAGGACAACGGCAACGCCGCAGAGTTCGAGGCCGGCCAGTACATGGAACTGGAAATCCCCGGCACCGGCGTGCGCCGCGCTTATTCGCTGTCTAATACGGCGAACTGGCTGGGGCATCTGGAATTCCTGATCCGGCTGCAACCGGACGGGCGCTTCTCCCGCTGGCTGGAGCACGATGCCCGGCCGGGGCAAATCCTGTCGGTGCGCGGGCCGCAGGGCGGCTTCACCTTGCAGGAACGCGGCCTGCGCCCGCGCTGGTTCGTGGCCGGCGGCACGGGGCTGGCGCCGATGCTGTCCATGCTGCGCCGCATGGCCGAATGGCAGGACCCGCAGGAAGCCCGCCTCTATTTCGGCGTCAGCCTGGAAGCCGAACTGTTCGCGCTCGACGAGCTGGAGCGCCTGAAGGCCGAGCTGCCCAAGCTGACGGTCGTGCCCTGCGTGTGGAAGCCGGGCGCCGGCTGGACCGGGTTCGCCGGCACGCCAGTGGACGCGCTGCGCCGTGATCTGGCGGACGCGACGACCACCCCGGACCTCTACCTGTGCGGTCCCCCGGCCCTGATCGACGCGGCGGAAGCCGCCGCGCGCGACCACGGCGTTCCCGCCGACCATCTGTTCAGCGAACGCTTCCTGCCAAGCTGAAGCGACAGCCATTCGCGAAGAGGAAACGGGACCGGCGAACCCGACCACTTCGGCGGGAAACCACTGGAGACAGCACCCTTTGCCGGTGGACGTGACGCAGGATCCGATCGCCACCGGCTTCGGGCTGCCGGCCATCGAACAGGCCGTCCGTCGGCGGAAAGCGGCCGCCTATCGGCCCGTGCGCCTGGAAGCAGGCACTCCACGACTGTCAATCTGATACCGCTCCTTCTTCGCATTTCGCAAACCAGAATGCATGTCATCACAAAAATGAGACATCCGCCGGCTGATCTTGCCCCGGTTCGGTGGACGCGGGTTCACGCAGATCTTGGCTCGGCCTGTTCGGGGGTGATGTATCCGATGGCCGAGTGGGCGCGTTGGCGATTGTAGTAGGTTTCGATGTAGGCGAACAC
>JAEZID010000586.1 GCA_023416195.1 Pseudomonadota bacterium
GCGCGGGCCTCGCCGACGAGCTGCTGACCGGCATCTCCGAAGGCATTCCCGTGCTGACCAGCGTGGGCAGCCGCTTCCTCAACGAATGGCAGACCTTCACCGGCGGTTACGCCGCGCTGCTGTCGCCGGACGACGCCGCGCTGTGGCGCTGGTGGGGCACGCACCGGCTCTACGACGACCTGCTGCTCGGCGTGCGCGACGAGGTGGTGCGGCGCGTGGTGATCGGCGCGAAGTGGATCATGGTGGAGACGGACGAGACCGTCGGCCTCGCCGCCCGCCCCTCGGTCACGTCGGGCGCCGACATCCCCGCGCCCGAAAGCTGGGCCGGCGGCAGCCTCGCGGCACTCGCCGCGCCGGCCGCGCGGTCCTGGGACCCGCTGGAATCGGCCATCGGCATCGCCGCGCTGAACGCCCACTACAACCACCCCGGCCAGCGGGGCGATCCGGGCAACGGGCTGGACCTGTTCGCCGGCGTGGAGGGGCGCGTGGTGGTCATCGGCGGCTTTCCGGCCATCGCCCGCCGCCTGCCGAACGCCCAGGTCGTCGAAATCGACCCGCGCCCCGGCGAATACCCGGAGGCCGCCGCCGAATGGCTGCTGCCCGGCGCGGAGGCCGTGGCCGTCACCTCCTCCTCGCTCGCCAACCGCACCCTGCCCCGCCTGCTGGGTGCTGCGAACGGCGCGCGGGTGGCGCTGATCGGGCCGGGCACACCTTTGACCGAGCGGCTGTTCTCCTACGGCGTGGACTCGCTGGCCGGCTTCGTCGTGGAGGACCGGGAGGCGGTGGCGCGCGTCATCCTCGACGGCGGCTCGTCGCAGGGCTTCCACCGCTTCGGGCGCTTCGTCACCCTGCACAAGAACGACTCGCACAAGAACAACGGCTGATACCCAGGAGGGACATCGAGATGGACGAACGGACCCGCATCGAACTGGAGGCCGCCGCGTTCCGCGGCCTGGTCGAGCATCTGCGCAAGCGCACCGACGTGCAGAACATCGACCTGATGAACCTCGCCGGCTTCTGCCGCAACTGCCTGTCGAAGTGGTACGCCGCCGCCGCCAAGGAACGCGGCGTTCCCCTGACCGACGAGGAAGCGCGCATCGCCGTCTACGGCATGCCTTACGCGGAGTGGAAGGAAAAGCACCAGAAGGAAGCCACCCCCGAACAGCAGAAGATGTTCGAGGACACCAAGCCGCTGCACGCCGAAATCAGCGGCCACTACGTGAAGAAGTAGGCTTACGCCGCCGTCCGCCGCGCGAACAGCGCGACCGCCTCGTCGATGTAGGCGGCGAGTTGCGCGGCGGCGGATTCCCCGGCACCGATCGCCGCGTAACGTGCCCGCGCCTCGGCACGAGCGTGCTCCAGCAGGCCGGCATCGCCGGCCAGCGCCGCCGCCCGCTCCACGAAGGCAGCGTGGTCGGGCACCGTGAAGGCCGGTCCGACGACGCTCGCCACGTCCCCCTGCGGCAGGGTGACCGGCGGAACCCCATCGGCCAGCGCGTGCGCGGCGCTCCCGCCGCCGCCCGTGCGCGGCGGGTTCAGGAACAGGTCGCAGACGCCGAGCAGCCCCCGGATGTCGTCCACGAACCCCAGGCAGCGCAGCGCCCCGGCGTGGCGGAAACGCTCCAGCCGTCGCGGCAGGGTCTCGACGCCGCCGGCGAACAGCACCAGCGCGCGCGGCACCCGGTCGATCACCGCCTCCAGCAGCGCCAGGAAGTCGTCGCTCACCTCCTCGTCCAGCCGGTTTCCGACCACGGCGCAGACCAAGGACTCATCCCCGATGCCGAGATCGGCGCGGCTCATCCCGCCCGGCTCTCCACGCAGGGAAAAACGGGTCCGGAACGGCCGCCACGCCGCCGCGAGCCGCGCATGGCCTTGCGGCGGGCTGGCCCCGCCGTAATCCAGCACGATGTCGGCCAGCGATAGGGCGACGCCGGTCGTGGTCGGAATGGTCAGCGTCGGCCGGGCCGGGGCCAGCAAGTCGGCGACCATCACCGCGCCGCCGAAGCCGATCACCACGTCCGGGTCGTGCCATTCCACCGCCCGCAGGAACCAGCCCAGCTTTTCCGCCGTGATCGCCGGTTCGGTCGAGGACAGCATCCGGAAGGACCGCCCATCCACATCGACGATCTGCTTGCCGTCGAAGGCGGATTCCACGTTCGCCGCGAAGGGCGGCACGAACAGGGTGTGGAGCGCGGCCGGCATCATGTTGGTGTTGAGGATCACCACCTCCTTGCCGATCCGCTCCTCCACCGTCGCCGCGTAGTCCAGCAGGTCGCGCGAGGGCTGGTGGTTGGCCGACAGGAACTGGTTGGTGACCAGCACGGCCCGCCCGGTGGCCGGTGCGCCCGCCGCCCGAGGGATGGGCCGCAGGTCGAGCCTCCGCGCAATCTCCCCGATCAGGCGTTCGTAATAGGGCAGCAGCCGCCCCATGACGAAGTCCGGCAGGCTCGCCGCGTCCATGGAGGCCATGAACTGCTGGCGGACGACGCTCCACAGGATGTGGTTCAGCGCCTCCAGCGGCGCGGTGCCGAGGCTGGCCTCCGCCCCGTCCAGAATGCGGGTGTGGTGGCGCAGGTCGCCGCTGGCGAGGCCGAGCGCCGACTCCATCAGGACCGGATCGGCGTTCGGCGCGGCGCGGCGCAATTCCGCCTCCAGCGCCGGGTCGGCCCCGGTCCACGCCGCCCGCAGCGCCTCGCAGGCCTCCACGACAGCGGTCAGGTCGGCGATGCTGCGGACCGGGGCCCGCAGCCGCTCCGCCAGACGCGCGGCGGCAGCCTGGCTCACGCGAACAGGCCGGTGAAGGGCAGGAAGTCCACCATGTCTCCCGGTCGGATGGCCGTGGCGTCCGCCGGCATGTCCACCAGCCCGTCCGCCTCGACCATCGAGGTCAGCACGCCGGAGCTGTCGCTCGGGAACTTGTGGGCGACCGGGCGTCCGTCCGCCCCGATCTCCAGCCGGGCGCGCAGGAATTCCCGCCGGCCGGGCTTTTTCTTGAACTCGAACCCCGCGACCACGAGGCAGCGCGGCGTCGCCGTACTTTCCGCGCCGGACAGGCGCAGCACCAGCGCCCGGCCGACCAGCATGAAGGTCACCATGGCCGACACCGGATTGCCCGGCAGCCCGAGGAACGGCGTGTCGCCGATGCGCCCCAGCGCCAGCGGCTTGCCCGGCTTGATGGCCAGCTTCCACATGTCGATGGATCCCAGCGAGGTGACCACCGCCTTGACGTGATCCTCCTCGCCCACCGACACGCCGCCCGACGTGATCAGCAGGTCGGCGGTCTTCGCCGCCTCGGCCAGCGCCGCCCGCGTGGCGTCGTGATTGTCCGGCAGGATGCCGAGGTCGCGGACCTCCGCCCCCAGCGCCTCCAGCTGGGCGGCCAGCGTGTAGCGGTTGGCGTCGTAGATGGCGCCGTCCGGCTTTTCCGTCCCCGGCTCGCGCAGTTCGTCGCCGGTCGAGAACAGAACGACGCGCAGGCGCTTGCGCACCGACAGGCTGTTGCGGCCCACCGCCGCCGCCAGCCCGACCTCCTGCGCGCGCAGGCGCCGGCCGGGGGTCAGGACGGTGGCGCCGGCCGTCATATCCTCGCCGGCCGCGCGGATGTTGGACCCGCGCGGCAGCGCGGCGGGCACCAGCACGGCGCCCCCCTCGGCCCGGCAATCCTCCTGCATGGCGACGGTGTCCACGCCCGCCGGAACCGGCGCGCCGGTGAAAATTCGCACCGCCTCGCCCGGCCCGACCGTGCCGGCGAAGACGGAGCCCGCCGGCACGCGCCCGATCACGGTCATGCGCGCAAGCCCTTCACCCGGGGTGTCCGGCGCGCGGTAGCCCCAGCCGTCCATCGCCGAGACCGCCACCGGCGGCACATCGACCGGCGCCGTCACCGATTCCGCCAGCACGCGCCCCAGCGCCGCGCGCAACGGCACGCTTTCCGGTTCGGTCACGGCCCCGTAGGTCCGGTTCACGCGGGCGACCGCCTCGTCGAGCGACAGGGCGGCCGGGCCGTGGGCGGTGCAGCAGTCCATGCGGAAATCCTCTTCCCCGATACCCTCAAGATGTGACGCGCGGCGGGCACGATCTCAAGGCGTATGTAGCGCAAGCACGGCCGCAAGGCGCCTTGACCACCGTCAAGATGCGCCTTGCGGCCGGCTTCGGGAAGACTATCGGGCGGAACGAAACTCAGGAACCGCGCATCGTCGCCGGCACGGACGCGGGAGCCGACGACGGCGGGGCGACCTTCGCCGACAGCGGGCGCACCGTCTTCTGGTCGACCTTGCCCGGCGGCGTCGATTGCGGCGCGGGCGTGGATTGCGGCACGTCGTCGTAGATGCCCGGATGGACGCGCACGGTGCCCTCCGGCTCGACGAAGGCAGTCCAGTAGACGAAGCGCACCGGCACCGCGGTCGGCAGGGCGATGGTCTTGGTCTTGCCGCTTTCCAGCTGCCGGTCGATGGCCGCCGAATCGACCTTGGCGGGGCGCAGCAGGGTTTCCGCCACCATCCGCGCGTCGGCCAGACGCACGCAGCCGGAGCTGGCGGCCCGCAGGTCGCGCTCGAACAGCTTCGGATCGTTGGTGCCGTGCAGGAAGATCCCTTCGCCGTTCGTCAGGTTGAAGCGGAACCGGCCCAGCGCGTTGTCGTCGCCCGGCCGCTGCACGATGCGGATGCGGTCCGGCGTGACCGACCACCAGTTGACGGTCTCCGGCACCACCTCGTTGCCGTCCAGATAGACGATGGCGTCCTTGATGCCCGAGTTGCCTTTCTTGCGCAGGATCGGCAGCTTGTCCTCGACCAGCACGGTCGGCGGCACGGTCCAGGTCGGGTTGACCGTGACGCTGGTCACCTTGTCCTGAAGCAGCGGCGTCTGCCGGCTCGGCCGCCCGACCACCGCGCGCATGGTGAACTGAAGCTTGCCGCGCTCGACATAGGTCACCGTCTGGCTCGGCAGGTTGACCAGAATGACCGTGTCCGGAGCGGTCGCCTGGAAAGCGCGCATGGCCGTCACGGCCTTGCGCATCAGGGCCGCCGCCTGGGCTGGTGTGCGGTCCAGAGCCTGCCGCGTCACCTCGCCGACCTTGCCGTCGGGCATCAGCCCCTCGGCGGTCTGGAAGGCGCGCACCGCCGCCTCGATGTTGTCGTCGAACGTGTCGGTGACGTGCTCCGGCGCCAGATGGCCGAGTTCGACCAGCCGGTTCGCCAGCCGCTGCACCCGGTCGGCGCTGCGCGAGCGGACCTGGATGATCAGCGGCGGCGGCGAGGGCGGCGGCAGCGCCTCCTCGGCCACCGACGCGTTGACGTCCGCCGGAACCACCGGCGGCGGCGCCACGGCGGGCGCGGCCGGCGTCGCCGGCGGAACCACGGGAATCTCCGGCACGGCCGGCGCGCTTGTTTCGCTCGGCTGGACCGGGCCGGGCGCGACGACATCCACCATGCCGCCGTCACCCTTCTTCAGGACCAGACCATAGCCAACCCGCGTCGCCTTCACGCGCGGAGCGGTCTCCAACTCCGTCGCGCGCTGTTCCAGCCGGGCGATCCAGCCGCCGACCAAGTCCCGGCCGGTGGCGGGCGCGGGTGCGGCCTGGGCCGACGAGCCGAAGGGAAGCAGGATCAGGCTGGCGAGGAGGCCCACGGCCATCCCCGCCCGCAAACGGGGCCGGGCGTAGGTGCGAAGAGCGTTCAGCATGTCCGGAGCATCCCACGCGCTGGTGAACATAGGGCTAACGACCTGACCTGAATCGGAACCTTGACAGGCTCATCGGCGGTCCTCAGCTCTGCCCGCCGCGGTGGCACATGACAAGTGACATCGCGTGGCATCCTGCCCCTCTGTTGCATAATCGCGCCAGCGTAGCAGCAACAACACAGCATTGCGTTGGATGGCCCGGCCGCGGGGCTTGAACTTTCGCGCGCGGCGAACATCCAACACATTCTTTTTTAACCGTCTTGGGCCTACTGGAAGCGACCACACACCTCCCGCCCCTGGTCGCCATCATGCCGCGTTCGCCGTTCGGTCTCGCACTGCCGCTTTTGCTGTCGCTTGCGCTCGCCGCTCCCCTGTCCGTCACACCGGTGGA
>JAEZID010000593.1 GCA_023416195.1 Pseudomonadota bacterium
CCGCCCGTTGGGAGCACGTCGACCTCGACCGGCGCCTCTTGACGGTGCCCCGCTCCAAGAGCGGCCGGCCGCGGCACATCCCGCTGTCCGAGCCGGCGATCCGGGTCCTGCGCGTCCAGGCCCGCCGCCGAAAGGCGGACAACCCCCACGTCTTTCCCGGCAAGACGCCCGGAAAGCCCCTGGAGGACCTCCGCGGCCCGTGGGAGCGCACCAAGCGGGCGGCGGGCCTGCCGTCCGACCTGCGGATTCACGATCTCCGCCACAGCTTCGCGTCGGCGCTCGCCAACGCCGGCACACCGCTCAACGAGATCGGCGTGATCCTGGGCCATTTGGACTTGGGGATGACCGAGCGTTACGCCCACCACGCGCCCCAGCGCCTCGTTGAGACGGCGACGCGCGCCGCACAAGCGTGGAACCTTTTGCCCCCTTCCGACTCGGACGGAGACGGCAGCACCTGATTCCAGGCGGGCACGCTTCGGTGCGCCCGCCTCTTCCCCTTCTCCTTTTCCCGCGAGGATGCATGACCACCACCGGCCCCCGTCGCACCGACGCCGACCTGCCCGCCCTCTTTCACGACCCCGAACCGCTCCTGGACCCGCAGGCGGTCGCCGTCCGGCTGGGGGTCTCGCCCAAGACCCTGGAGCGCTGGCGCGCCACCGGCGAGGGCCCGCGCTTCGTCCGCGTCAGCCGCAAGGTCGTGCGCTACCGGCGCGTCGACCTGGAGACCTTCATCGCCGCGCGCGTTGTGGCGAGCACGGCGGCGCCCCTGCCCGCCGTCTGACGGGCGCGACTCGGCGAGGCGTGAGGCCCCTTTGCGCTGTCCCCCGGCGGTTTCGACGCCGCGAAGCGCACTTCGGTCCGGGCGGTGGGCATGGGGCGGGGGCGCCCGGCTTGCCCTCGCAAAACCGCCCGCAAAACCGCCGCCGAGCGCCCAAAGAAAAAGCCTTGGAACCGTTGGGTTCCAAGGCTTCTCCTCCGTTTCCGGAACTGGTCGGAGCGACAGGATTCGAACCTGCGACCCCCAGACCCCCAGTCTGATGCGCTACCAGGCTGCGCTACGCTCCGTCAAGCGGACCGCCCTCGTTCCGGAAGGGAGCGGGACTATAGCCGCGACCCGCGGCCGACGCAACAGCTCCCGTTCAAATTTTTTCAACAAAATCAAACCAGCGGTTTTCCCCCGTTTCCCTCGCTTCCGCCCGGCCCGCCGAGCAGCCGGCGCAACGCCTTCAGCTCGTCCAGCACCAGGACAATCTCGCGGCGGAGCGTCGCCGGAAGGGATGGGGATTCGGCAATCGCTTCCTCAATATGGGCCTCATCATCCAAATCTGGGGGCAAGTCAGGTTCGGCAATGTCCATCGCCTCCCCGCCCCCATCCGTGCGTCCATCGGCGCGTCCATCAGCATCGGGAGCATCCGTACGCCCTTCCTTCAGGAGACGTTGGACGCCCTTGATGGTGTAGCCTTCACGATGGAGCAGACTTTGGATTCGCCGCAGAAGCTCGACATCCTCCGGACGGTAATAGCGCCGCCCGCCGCCGCGCTTCAGCGGGCGGATTTGCGTGAACTTGGTTTCCCAGAACCGCAACACATGCTGCGGAACATCCAGTTCGGCCGAAACCTCGCTGATGGTGCGGAACGCCGTCGCCGACTTCACGGGGCCGTGCGTTCTCATACCTTGGGAAACCTTATGCCTTGCCGAGATCAAGGGCGGATTCAGGACGCCGCCTTGACGCGGGCCGTTTCCGCGGCGCTGAGAACCTCGTTGATTCGGTTCTTCAGGACGTGGCTGGCACGGAACACCAGAACCCGGCGCGGCAGAATCGGAACCTCTTCGCCCGTCTTGGGGTTGCGGCCGACGCGCTGGCCCTTCTGGCGGACCTGGAAACTGCCGAAGGATGAAATCTTGACCATTTCGCCGCGCGCCAGCGCGTCGGAAATCTCATCCAGCACGCTTTCGACCAGATCGGCGGATTCATTGCGTGACAGGCCGACTTCTTGATAGACGGCTTCGCTGAGCTGTGCACGCGTGACGGTGTTCTGGGACATGGTTCGCCTCCCCCCGCAACCACAGGGGAAAAACCGTAATCCGGCCGAAGAACCTCGTCAATTCAAAAGCTTGGAACACGGCGTTGAGACGGCCGTGGCAAACGCAGCCTAACGGAGAACCCGGAGGACGCCGTGTGTCGTCACCAGCGAACCAGGGCGGAACCCCAGGACAGCCCACCGCCGATGGCTTCCATCAGGATCAGGTCGCCGCGCTTGATTCGCCCGTCATGCACCGCCTCGCACAGCGCCAGCGGGATCGAGGCGGCCGAGGTGTTGCCGTGACGGTCCACCGTCAGCACGACCTTGTCGCTGGACAGCTTCAGCTTGCGGGCGATGCCGTCGATGATTCGCTGGTTGGCCTGGTGCGGGACCAGCCAATCGACCGCCGAGGGCTCCAGACCGTTGGCGGTCAGAGCCTCCTCCACCACCGCCGAGAGCTTGCTGACGGCGTGACGGAAGATGTCCTGGCCGTGCATCCGCACATGCCCGGTCGTGCCCGTGCTGGACGGGCCGCCATCCACATAGAGCAGATCGTAATGGGCGCCGTCCGAATGCAGGTGCGTGGACAGCACGCCCCGGTCGCTGGAGGTGCCGGCTCCGTCATAGCCGTCCAGCACCACCGCGCCGGCCCCGTCGCCGAACAGCACGCAGGTGGTGCGGTCGTTCCAGTCCAGCAGGCGCGAGAAGGTTTCGGCGCCGATCACCAGCGCGCGGGTCGCCTGCCCGGCGCGGATGAAGTTGTCGGCGATCGACAGCGCGTAGACGAAGCCGGCGCAGACCGCCTGGATGTCGAGCGCGAAGCCCTTGGTGCCCAGCGCCGCCTGGACCTTCGTGGCGGTGGCCGGGAAGGTGTTGTCCGGAGTCGTGGTGGCGAGGACGATGCAGTCGATGCTTCCGGCATCCACCCCCGCATGCTCCAGCGCGCGGGTCGCCGCGACGACGGCGAGGTCGGAGGTCATCTCCCCCTCGGCCGCGATGTGGCGCGACTTGATACCGGTGCGCTGGACGATCCACTCGTCGCTGGTGTCAACCCGCTGTTCCAGGTCGCGGTTGGTCACGACGTTGGCCGGCAGGTAGGAGCCGCAGCCGAGAATCCGGGAACGCTTCGCCATAATCAGACCACCGCCGCCTTGGTGTCGGGAAGGGGTTTGGAGTCGCCGAGGCGCTGGACCTCTTCCTTGATCCGGTCGTTGAAACCGTTCGCCGCCAGATTGAAGGCCACGCCGATGGCGTTGGCGAAACCGACCGCGTCGGTGCCGCCGTGGCTCTTCACGCAGACGCCGCGCAGGCCCAGGAACATCGCGCCGTTGTAGCGGCGCGGATCGGTGCGCTGCTTCAGCCGCTTGAACGCCCCGCGCGCCAACAGATAGCCGAGCCGCGCCGTCCAGGACGACTCGAAGGTGCGGCGCAGGAACTCGGTGTAGAGCTTGGCCGTGCCCTCGGCGGTCTTCAGCGCGACGTTGCCGGTGAAGCCGTCGGTGACGATCACGTCCACCGTGCCGCTGGCGATGTCGTTGCCCTCGACGAAGCCGTGGAAACGGCCGGGCAGCGGCATCTCGCGCAGGCGCGCGGCGGCGTTGCGCACCACCTCGTTGCCCTTCACGTCTTCCGAACCGATGTTCAGCACGCCGATGGTCGGCTCGGGCAGGCCCAGCACGGTGCGCGCGAAGATCGCGCCCATGACGGCGAACTGCACGAGGTTATCGGGCTGGCATTCGGTGTTCGCGCCGAGGTCGAGCATGACGCTCTCCCCGCGCAGGGTCGGGAAGAACGACGCGATCGCCGGCCGGTCGATGCCCGGCAGCGTTTTCAGCACGAACTTCGCCATGGCCATCAGCGCGCCGGTGTTGCCCGCGGACACCACGCACCCGGCCTGCCCTGCGGCAACCGCGTCGATGGCGAGCCGCATGCTCGACTGGCGCCCCGCGCGCAGGGCGATGGACGGCTTGGCATCGCCGGCCACGGCGTCCGGGGTATGACGAACCTCGGCCACCGCCTTCAAGGCCGGCCGTTGCGCAAGCAGCGGCTCGATGCGGGCGGCGTCCCCGAAAAGGAGGTAATGCACACCGGGATGGCGTTCGCGGGCGATGTCCGCCCCGGCCACCACCATCTCGGGTGCATGGTCGCCGCCCATGGCATCAAGGGCAATGGTCAGGCGCTGGCTCACCGCGGATAGGCTCCCTGGCTAGAACGGGTGGCGGCCGGCCGGACCGCCATCAGGCCGCCGGAGCGCTCTGAACCACTTCGCGCTGGTCGTACTGGCCGCAAGAACCGCAGACGTGGTGCGGGCGCTTCAGCTCGCCGCAGCTCGGGCACTCGTTGAACGCCGAGGTCGGGAGAGCGTGGTGCGAACGACGCATGTTGCGACGCGACTTGGAGGTCTTCTTCTTCGGAACAGCCATAGCCGTGAACTCTCTTCATTGTAAAAGGCGGCCCGAAGGGGGGCCGCCTGACGCGAGCGGCATTCATTAAGGCAATTGCCCTCGAAGAGCAAGCCCGTTCAAGCCCTAATTCGGACGCTTCAAACGTTCCAGCGCGGCGAAAGGGTTCGGCTTCTCCGGCTCGTCCGCGGTGCCGTCGTCCTCATCCTCGTCGGCGTCGCCGTACCCGGCGAACTCCACGCCTTCTGCATGCGGATAGGGGTCGAGCGCCAGCGACAAATGCTGGGCGGTCAGTTCGCCAATGTCGATGCGCCCGTTGACCATGGGCTCCGGAATGTCCTCCTCAGAGAGGTTCGGATCGATGTCGATCTCGTCCTCCTCCTTGGGAATCATCGACTCCGGCGCGAACAGCGCGCCGAAGCTCTCCGTCACCTGGGCGGGCACCGGATCGAGCGTCACGACGCAGGTCTGCACCACGTCGGCTTCCAACTCCCCGGCAACGCGGACCATCTGGCCGCCGCGCACGGAGCGCAGGCGGACCGTGGCGACCAGCCGGTCGATGGCCTCCAGTTCGAATCGCTCGGCCAGGGCCTTGCGTTCGGCCTCGGTCGCCTCGATGGTTTCGACCACGTCGGCGCGGTGGACGGCATCGGCGCGAACAATGCGCGAGAACTCCGGTGCGGGCTCCGCGGTG
>JAEZID010000015.1 GCA_023416195.1 Pseudomonadota bacterium
AAACGGGCTGGCGCTGAGCGGGGCGAAGGTCGGCGTCCCCTTCCCGATCCCGGCCAACGGCGTGCAGGCGATGTGGAACCACATCCTGCGCTGGCGCGGCGAGACGGTCAGCCGCACCAGCGCCACCATCCTGCCCACCCAGACCGGCGAGCTGCCGCAGACGCTCTACCGCGAGGACCGGCTGTCGAGCTACGCCGCCGGGCAGGAGGGGCGCCCGGCCTTCTACCGGCGCACGGCGCTGTCGCCGAAGGGCGTTCCGGGCGCGACCCTGCTGCTGCACGGGACGCTGAACCCGATCCAGTCGGGCTTTGCCGCGTGGTTCCGGGCGGGCGAGACCGGCAAGGGCGTGCGCGCGCCCGACTTCGCCTACGACACGCCGGACCCGGCGACCGACGGCATCCGCACGGCCGACATGCTGGACATGTTCAGCGGGCCGCTGGACCGCTTCGACTTTACGCTGGTGTCGCGGCGCGAGATGTACGTGCCCTACAACGCCTACCGGATGAACACGCCCGGTCTGGCCCCGGTCGATTTCCTGTGGCCGAACCACCCGAACCCGCAGTTCCTGCGCTATGAGATGCACCGGGTCTGGGTGGTCGAGGCGAAAGCCAAGCGCGGCTACCGCCACGCCCTGCCGGAGCGCACCTATTATCTGGACGAGGATTCCTGGCAGATCGTGATGGCCGACCATTACAACGCCAAGGGGGAGCTGGTCCGTTATTCGGAGGTGCACGGCGTCACCGACCCGCGCATCCCGGTCTTCCACCCGGCGATCGAGATCACCTACGACCTCGCGGGCGACCGCTACGTGATCAGCGGCGTGGACAATCTGCTGACGCCCCCGGCCTACGGCAAGCCGATGAAGCCGGAGGAGTTCGCGCCGGAAACACTGGAAAAGCGCGGCCGGCGGTGATTCCCGGAGGTCAGTGCCGGAGATCAGTGGCGAAGGGGGCCGGCGACCCACTGGCTGACGACGGTTTCCGCCTGGAAGGCCGAGCAGTCCGGGTTGTGGTAGCGGTAGACGGTCACCGCCGCCTCCAGCGCGTAGCGTTCCGGCTGGCCGCAGTTGCACAGCCCGTTGTAGCAGCGCTGCACCGCATCACGGCAGCCGACCGGCTCCACCGGAAAGGGATCGAGCGCGATCATCCGCGTGCCGCTCATTGACGCTCGTCCTCTTCGTTCAGTGGAATGCCGTAAATTTCCAGCCGGTGGCCGACGATGCGGAAGCCCAGCTCGCGGGCGATGCGCTCCTTCAGGGCCTCCAGCTCGGGGCTGGCGAATTCGATGATCCGGCCGCTGCGGGTGTCGATCAGGTGATGGTGGTGGTCGGCCGACGCCTCCTCGTACCGGGCGCGGCCGTCGCCAAGGTCCACCTTCTCGATCACCTGCGCGTCTTCGAGAAGGCGCATGGTGCGGTAGACCGTGGCGATGGAGATTCGCGGGTCGATCAGCACCGCGCGGCGGTGGACCTCCTCCACGTCCGGATGGTCATCGGATTCCGACAGGACCTGCGAGATGACCCGGCGCTGGCCGGTCATCTTCAAACCCTTTTCCAGGCACAACGCTTCCAGCCTAGACTTCATCCCACCGTCACCTTCGCCATACACGCGGTAGGGTCATAATACTGAAAATCGTTCGCAATCCCAGAGCGACCTTTGCGCGGCGAAAGGCCGCACTTGGCCGAAAGCGTGCGTTGACAGCAACCCGTTGTTTGTCGCCAATTTTTGCGTCGGGCGCGTCGTCTCGCGCACCGGCCCGAACTTGGGAGGGAAAGAACATGAGACGTACCATTCCGGCCGCGGCCATCGGGGCCATGCTCGCCATGGCCGCAGTCCAGGGTCCGGCCTCGGCGCAGCAGCCGGGCCAGCCGCAGGCGCGGGCCGCGATCAGCGACGCGCAGGGCAAGGCGCTGGGCACCGTCACCCTGACGCAGTTCCCGCAAGGCGTGCTGATCCATGGCGAACTCGACGGGCTGAAGCCCGGCTGGCACGCCATCCACATCCACGAGAACGGCACCTGTTCGCCCAACTTCGCGGCGGCGGGCGGCCACTTCAACCCCAGCGGCGGCCAGCACGGCATCGACGCGGCCCCCATGCACGCCGGCGACCTGCCGAACTTCCTGGTCAACGAATCGGGCAAGGGCGGCTTCGAAGCCACCACCCTTCAGGTGACGCTGGGCGAGGGGCAGGCCAGCCTGTTCAAGCCGGGCGGCACGTCCATCGTCGTCCACGCCAACCCGGACGATTACGTCAGCGAACCGGCCGGCAATTCGGGCGACCGCGTCGCCTGCGGGGTCATCGAAAAGCGCTGATGCCGCGTTCCCAGCCGCCCCCTTCGCCTGGAAGGGGGCGGGCCGGGACATTTGCGGTCTTCCCGCCGTGCCGCGGGCTTGTTTCCTTGCCAAAGGCCGCCGCACGCCCTATGTGTGCCCGGTCGATTTTCTTTGGGGACTTTTCCCACGGTGAATTGATGGCTCCGCGCACGCCCGCGGCGGAGCGCCCCCGAGCCCGGCCGCGCCCGTCCCTGGACCATGGACAAGCGCAGCCCCTTTTCACGTGACCAGGACAAATCCCCACATGACCGAATTCACCGGCCTCGGCCTGATCGAGCCCCTTCTGCGCGCCGTTGCGGAGGAGGGCTACCAGACCGCCACGCCGATTCAGGCCGACACCATCCCGCTGCTGCTGCAAGGGCGCGACGTTCTGGGCCTCGCCCAGACCGGCACCGGCAAGACGGCGGCCTTCACCCTGCCGATCCTCCAGCGCCTTTATGAAGCCAAGCGCCGCGTTCCGGCGAAGGCGCCGCGCGCGCTGATCCTGACGCCGACGCGCGAGCTGGCCCTTCAGATCAACGACAGCTTCAAGACCTACGGGCGGCACCTGCCGATCCGCAGCACGGTGATCCACGGCGGCGTCGGCCAGAGCCCGCAGGTCGCGGCGCTGGCCCGCGGCACCGAGGTGCTGGTGGCCACCCCCGGCCGCCTGCTCGACCTGATGGCGCAGAACCAGTGCCGGCTCGACCACATCGAGCTGTTCGTGCTGGACGAGGCCGACCGCATGCTCGACATGGGCTTCATCCGCGACGTGCGGAAGGTGGTCGCGGCCCTGCCGGCGCAGCGCCAGACGCTGCTGTTCTCCGCCACCATGCCCGACGCGGTGGCCGAGCTTGCCAACAGCATCCTGACCGACGCCGAGCGCGTCGAGGTGACGCCGCAGTCCACGACGGTGGAGCGCATCGCCCAGCGCGTGCTGTTCGTGGAGCGCGCCGACAAGCGCCGTCTGCTGGCCGACCTGCTCCAGGACACGGTGATGGAGCGGACCATCGTGTTCGCCCGCACCAAGCACGGCGCCGACCGCATCGCCGAGCACCTGAAGAAGGCCGGCGTCCCCGCCGACGCCATCCACGGCGACAAGTCGCAGTCGGCCCGCGTCCGCGCGCTGGAAGCCTTCCGCAACGGCGACCTGAAGGCGCTGGTGGCGACCGACATCGCGGCGCGCGGCATCGACATCGACGGCATCACGCACGTCATCAACTTCGACCTGCCGAACGAGCCGGAAAGCTACGTCCACCGCATCGGCCGC
>JAEZID010000105.1 GCA_023416195.1 Pseudomonadota bacterium
CAGAGCCGGGGCGGGCGAGGCTCCAGCGGCGGCTACAGCCGGCCGTCGCGGACCCCGTCGGTCACGGTGCGCCCCTCGGCGCCCCGGACGCCGTCGATGGGCAGTGGCGGCTACAGTCGGCCGCAGACCGCGCCGTCGCCGGGCACCTACGGCCGGGCGCCGTCCGGGGGCGGGGACGCCTCGGTGTCCCGGCGGTCGAGCGGGGATGCGCTGGAGCGCTACCGGGCCGAGCAGCAGCGGCAGCGCACGCCGCCGGTGACCACGCCGGCTCCGGCGCCGCGCAACGATTATGGGTGGGGCGGCGGAAGCTGGGGCTCCGGTTGGGGGCAGCGGCGCTCGGGCGGGGCTTACGGGTCGGGTGGCTGGTACGGGGGGTGGCGCCCGCCGGGATGGGCCTATGGCGGCTCGCCGAGCTTCGGCCTGTGGAACGGGCTGTTCCTCTGGTTCCTGCTCGACAATCTGACGCGGCCGGGATACGCGGACTGGTTCCACCACCATCAGAACGATCCCGGCTACGCGCAGTGGCGGGCCGAGGCCGAGCGGCGGGCGCAGGACGACCCGCAATTGCGCGCCCGGCTGGACGATCTCGACAACCGGCTGCGCGCGCAGGAAGGGCAGCCGCGCGACCCCAACTATCTGCCGCCCGACACCCCGCAGGAGGTCGCACGGGCCGACACCGCCGCTCCGTCGTCCCGAGGGGGCGAGGGCTACGGGACGGGGGTGATCCTGCTGGTGGCTGGGGCGGGGGTGGCCGCCTTCCTGGTGCTCCGCCGCCGCGCCAACAATCCGGGAGGCTCAGGCATGTCGCGCACGCCTTTGGGAACCGCCGCGAACATCATCCGCCAAAAGGTCTCGGGCAAGCCGTACGAGCCCGCGCTGTTCCGGGTCGGCATGACGCTGACGCTGGATCCGACGCCCTTCCTGCTGGCCGGGACCGCGACCAAGGTCGCCCCGCCGGGCGGCAGCGGCGGGGACGCGCTGGTCAGCGTGGAGGCGGTCGGCACGCTGAAGGGCGGGGGCGTCACCCTGCACCGGCTGTATCTGCAAGGCGGGCGGGGATTCTTCCAGCTGCATCTGGGCGCGGACGGGGTGCCGGACGAGTGCCGCTGGTTCTCGACGCTGGACGAGGTGCAGCCGGCCGACAGCGAGGAGTGGGCCTTCTGGCTGGCCGACGCGGACGGGATGATCGGCTATCCGCAGTTCCAAACCAAGGACGGCAAGCTCTACGACCGGCAATGGAACGCGAGCGCGGCACGGATCGCCCCGGTGCTGTTCGAGGAAACGCTGACCGACCACCGGGGCAGCCGGACGCGAAGGGTTTCCGCCATGCTCTACGCGGCGGCGACCGGAGCGGCCGACCCGGCGCCGGCGACCGAATATGTGCTGGTCGCGGCGGTCGAGGATGCCGGTTCGGCCTGGGTGGAGGTTCGCGCCGGCATCGATATCAACCCCGCGACCCTGTCGCTGACCTGAGCCAGACCGGACGGATGGACGCCATGGACACCAGTTTCGCGCAAATCCTGCAAAGCCTTGGGACCGGCCTGCCTCTGCTGCTGCTGCATTTCGGGGCGACGCTGGTGCTGTTCTTCGTCGGGGTCGCCGTCTATGTCGGCGTGACGCCGATGCATGAGCGGGAACTTCTGGCCAGCGGCAACCGCGCGGCCGGGGTCCTGCTGGGCGGCACGGTGGTGGCGCTGGCCATCCCGCTGGCGGCGACGCTGGCGACCAGCGAGGCGCTGGCCGACATCGTCATCTGGGGGGCAGTCGCCTTGCTGCTCCAGCTGTTGACCTTCCTGATCGCCATCTGGCTGTTCCGCGACCTGCGGCCGATGATCGAGGCCGGGAACGTGGCTGCGGGAACCGCCCTGGCGGGGCTTCAGATCGCGGTCGCGCTGTTGAACGCGGGCGCCATGGCGGGGTGAAACCCGCCCCAACCGAGAGGAACCGCTGCCATGATCTCGTTCATCCGCAACCTCGTCGGGGTGAAGACCGACCAGGCCGTGCAGTCCGCCGTCGAGGCGCTGGTCCGCTGGGACCCGCACGCCGCCACCGAAGCCGAGCTGCGCACCATGGAGGAGCATCTCGACCAGCTCGGCCTTCAGGTCGCGCAGGCGCGCGCCGCCTACGAAAAGGAGCAGAAGGAGGCCGACGCCATCGGCCAGCTGTCCCGTCAGCGCATGGCCGCCGCCGAGCACCTGCAAAAGCAGATGGAGGCGGAGACCGACCCCGGCCGCAAGGCGCAGCTGGAACAGAGTCTGGGCACCCTGGTCGCCATGCTGGAGCAGATGGCCCCGGAGATCGACCGCGAGGAGCAGGACGCGCGGGACGCACGGGACTTCCTCGACATGCTGGAAAAGACCTACGCCGAGGCCGGCAACAAGCTGAAGGCCGCGCGCAGCGAGCTGAACCGGGCGCAGCGCGACCTGGGCCGCGCGGCGCAGCAGCGCGAGATGGCCGAGCAGCGGGCCGAGGCGGCGCGGCAGGCGGCCGGGCTGAGCAGCGCGACCTCAAGCCTGGGCACGGCGCTGAAGGCGATGCAGGACGCCGCCGCCCGCGACCTCGCCTCCGCCGAGGCGGCGAGCGCCAAGGCGAAGCTGCTGAAGCCGAGCAAGCCGGAGGAGGACGATCCCCACATCAAGGCCGCGCTGGACGCCGCCACGGGCGCGACGCCGGCGCCGAGCAACCTGTCCGACCGGCTGGCCGCCCTGAGGAGCCGGCGGTAAGGTTGCCGTCCTACTCCGGCGGGATGCCGAGGCGCAGAAGCATTTCGACGAGGCCGCTCTCGCTGATGGCGAGGGCGGCCTGGCCGGGGGACATCCAGCGGCGCTCGCGCTGACCCTTCTCCGGCCAGTCGTCCAGCTCCTCGTCCACCTCCAGAAGGTAGACGGTGACCGCGCAGACCACGGATTTGGCCGCCGTCAGCCGCTTGACATAGCGGTAGTTGCCGAAGGGGCGACGATCCACCGTGCCGCGCACGCCCGCTTCCTCATACGCCTCGCGCGCGGCCATGGCGTGCGGTTTGACGGACTTCTCCGCCCAGCCCTTGGGGATGATCCAGCGCCGCGTCTCCCGCGACGTGATCAGCAGGACTTCCGGCCGGCCGTTGTTCAGCCGGTACGGCAACGCGGCGTATTGGGTGTGTGGCGTGCGGTTGCTCATCGCTTCAATGTGGGCAACCGAAGGCCGCATCCCAAGTTCACCCTATGAGAGATTGTCGTTCGACAAGGACATGTACCGAAAAAGGCACAGACCAGAAAGAGCCCGGGCCTTGGCGGGGGGCCGGCGAGGCGCGTCGGCCGGTCGGGAACCAGCCGGACTGCACCTCGGGCCGCCCTCAATCCAAAGGGGTGCTGTTGTTGTCTATTCTGGAGGGATATGCCAAAAATTGCAAGCAATCAACCGCTTTGATTGCGGATATGACAAATGTCCGCTGCCAAGTGTGGTGGATTTGTTCGTATAATGCGCCGATTACATCGGATTAATAAAGTTTTGCCTAAAATTGCACGCTGAGATTGGGGCGCTCCTGTCGATGGATGCGCGAGCCCATCGACAGGACAGGCCGCAGCGTTTAGAACCGGAGGAGCCTGGGGCCGTGCATTGGGCGGCCGTGAATTGATGGTGAATCCGCGATGGACAAGCTGCACGCCATGCGCGTTTTCGTTCGCGTCGTCGAGGTGAACAGCTTTTCGAAAGCGGCTGAGACGCTGGGGCTGCCGCGCGCCTCGGTCACCACGACGATCCAGAATCTGGAAGCCTCGCTGGGTGTCCGGCTGCTGCAACGGACCACACGGCGGCTGAACCTGACGCTGGACGGCGCCGCCTATCTGGAGGGCGCGACCCGCGTCCTGTCGGAAATCGACGAGATCGAGGCATCCTTTACAAGTGCCCGCAAGACACCGCGCGGCCGGCTGCGCGTGGACATGCCGGGATCCATCGGCCGGCTGGTCATCATCCCGTCCATTCACGAGTTCCACCAGAAATACCCGGACATCGACCTCATGATCGGGCTGGGCGACCGGCCGATCGACCTGATCCAAGAAGGGGTGGACTGCGTCATCCGCGTCGGCGTGCTGGAGGATTCCAGCCTCGTCGCGCGCCGCATCGGCGCCATGCAGCCGATCACCTGCGCCAGTCCGGCCTATCTGGCCGAGCATGGCGAGCCCTCGACCATCGAGGATCTCGACCGCCATGCGGCGGTGAATTACTTCAACAACCGGACCGGACGGAACTTCGAGCTGTGCTTCACGCGCGACGGCGAGGAGATTGAGGTCGCCATGAAGGGCTCGGTCGCCGTCAACGACGCGGACGCCTACGTGACCTGCGGGCTGGAGGGGCTGGGCATCCTGCAACCGGCCCGCTTCATGGTGCTGCCCCACCTGCGCAGCGGCGTCCTGCGCGAAGTCCTGCGCGAGTGGCGGCCGCCGCGCGTGCCGGTTTCCGCCGTCTACCCGCACCACCGCCACCTGTCCCCCAAGGTCCGCGTCTTCGTGGACTGGGTGGCGGAGCTGTTCGAGCGCTGCCCGCTTCTGCAAGGGGAGGATGTGCCGGAAGGCTCCTGCGGCGAGGAGACGGCCAAGGCGATGCCGGCAGAGCGCGACACGGCGTGCGATTGCGTCGTCTAAAGACGTGATTGTTCAGCTGATCTGAACAGTGTTGGCGGATCCCTGATATTTATCCAACCGCGCAGCCCGGACAAACTGCCCCCCGTTGCAGTGTGGGAGGGGCGCCCGGCGCCGGTTCGCGATGGATCACGCAAGGCAGGACGGTTCGCTGGCGGTCGATGAGCGCGTCGTCGCCGGCTATGCCCAGGACATCCGGCTGCGGATTTATCGGCCGGTGGGGACGCAGGGGCCGCTTCCGGGGCTTCTCTATTTCCATGGGGGCGGCTTCACCACCGGTTCGCTGGACGCGGCGGACGGGGCGGCCTCGTTCCTGGCGCGCCGCGTGCCGGCGCTGGTGGTGTCGGTCGGCTATTCGCTGGCGCCGGCTCATCCCTTTCCCGCCGCCGCCTTCGACGCGCATCTGGCGGCCTGCTGGCTGACGGACAAGGCCGGGGCGCTCGGCATACGGGAAAACGGGCTGGGCGTCACCGGGCATGACGCGGGCGGGCACGTCGCCGCGTCCCTCACCTTCATCGCGCGGGACCGGGGCGGCCCCTGCATCGCCGCGCAGGCGTTGCTCGGCCCCATGCTGGACCCCAGCCTGACGCGGGCGGGGGACGAGCGGGCCATGGCGTCCGACGTCACCGTCGCGGACTGCGCGCGCTGCTACCGCGCCTATCTGCCGGAAGCGGCGCAACGGCTGCACCCCTATGCGGCGCCGCTGGAATCCCGCCGTCTGGGGCAGTTGCCGCCGACCCTGATCGTCACCGCACAGAACGACGTGCTGCGGCCGGAGGCCGAGAGCTACGCGGCCCGCCTGATCGGCGCCGGGGTCCCGACCGAGGTGACCCGCTGTCCCGGCGTGAGCCACGCCGCGCTGGCCGGCCATGAACCGGCCCTGGCCGCCGCCGCCGAATTCCTGAGGCGCCGCTTGACCGGCGCGCCATCGTAAAAGGAACCCGAGGGAAGAGCTATGACCGCAACCCGTGCAAAATTCGCCGTCCTTCTGGCGGCCGGTGTGTCCCTTGCCGGCATCGCCGTCACCCTGTCCGGACGCCACCCGGCCGAGGCGCAGACCGCCCCGCCGCCGGTGGTGGCGGAGGTGGATGTCGCCACCGTGCAGGCCCGGCCGGTGACCGACTGGCAGAGCTATTCCGGCCGGCTGGAAGCCGTGGACCGGGTGGAGATCCGCCCGCAGGTGCCGGGCACCATCGTCGCCGTGCATTTCCGCAACGGGTCGCTGGTCCGCCAGGGCGACGTGCTGTTCACCATCGACCCGCGCCCGTATGAGGCGGAGGTGGCGCGGGCCGAGGCGCAGGTGGCCGCCGCCCAGGCGCGCGTGCGCTACACCGCCGCCGACCTGGATCGCGGCCAGCGCCTTATCAAGGACGACACCATCTCCCGCCGCTCCATGGACGAGAAGGAGAACGCGGCGCGTGAGGCCGCCGCCAACCTGAAGGCCGCGCAGGCGGCGCTGGACATCGCCCGGCTGAATCTCGGTTACACCCAGGTGACCGCCCCGGTGTCGGGGCGCGTGTCGCGGGCGGAGCGGACGGTCGGCAACGTCGTCGCGGCCGGTGCTGCGGCGGAGCCGCTGACCACGCTGGTCTCGGTGTCGCCGATCTACGCCTCCTTCGACGTGGACGAGCAGACCTACCTGCGCCACATCGCGACGGTGAAGGACGCGGCGGACATCCCCGTGCGCCTCGGGCTGGCGAACGAGGAGGGGCATCCGCGCGCCGGCATGGTGGAGCATGTGGACAACCGGCTGGACAGCGTGTCCGGCACCATCCGCGTGCGCGCCCGGTTCGACAACGCCGACGGGCTGTTGGTCCCCGGCCTCTACGCCCGGCTGAAGGTCGGCGGCACGGCGCCGTATGAGGCGCTGCTGGTGGACGACCGGGCCATCGGGACCGATCAGGACAAGAAGTTCGTGCTGGTCGTCGGTGCGGAGGACCGGGTGGAGTACCGGGCGGTGAAGCTCGGCCCGTTGCAGGACGGCCTGCGCGTGGTGAGCGGCGGCCTGTCGTCGGGCGAGCGGGTGGTGGTGAACGGCCTCCAGCACGCCCGGCCCGGCGCGCAGGTCAGCCCGAAGACGGTCGCCATGGGCGCCGACCGGGTGCAGACGGCGGCGCGCTGACGCGTTCTTAGTTCCCTCTCCCCTCCGGGGAGAGGGTTAGGGTGAGGGGGCCTCGGCGTTGCGAACGTTTCCGGTCCCCCG
>JAEZID010000128.1 GCA_023416195.1 Pseudomonadota bacterium
ACGATGTAGGCGACCAGCTGGCGGCGGTCCATGCCGGGGTCCATGCCGGTGTCGGCCGTGCCGCCGCTTGCCCCATCCCCCGCGGTGCGCTCGCCCAGCAGGGCGGCGGTGACCACCGTCTGCGCCACGCCGGGCAGGGCGGCGATGGCGCTTTCGATTTCGCCCAGCTCGATGCGCTGGCCCCGGATCTTCACCTGATGATCGGTGCGGCCGAGATACTCGACCGAACCGTCGGCCAGCCAGCGGGCGAGGTCGCCGGTGCGGTACATGCGCCGCCCGTGGTCGAAGGGATCGGCGACGAATCGCGAGGCGGTCAGGCCGGGCCGCCCGAGATAACCGAGGGCAAGCTGGTCGCCGCACAGGTAAAGCTCCCCCACCGCCCCCAGCGGCACCGGGCGCAGGGCATGGTCGAGAATGCGCAATTGCGTGTTCCACACCGGCCGGCCGATCGGCACGCCGTTCTCGCCCTGGATCCAGGCGCCGGAGGCCGGGCAGTGGGTGACGTCCACCGCCGCCTCGGTCGGGCCGTAGAGGTTGTGCAGTTCGGCGCCGAAACGGGCGGCGAAAGCGCGGGACAGGCCGCGCCCCAGCGCCTCGCCGCTGCAGAAGACGCGGGTCAGGCTGGTGCAGACGGGGCTGTCGGGGCCATGCGCCTCGACGACGCTGGAGGTGAAGAGCGCCAGCATCGACGGCACGAAATGGATGGTGGTGACGCGGTGCTCCTCGACCAGCCGGACCAGGGCGGCCGGGTCGCGGTGGGCGTCGGGCGGCGCCATCACCAGTCTGGCGCCCGTCAGGTAGGACCAGAAGAACTCCCACACCGACACGTCGAAGCCGCAGGGCGTCTTTTGCAGGATGGCGTCGTCCGTCCCCAGCGGATATTCGTTCTGCATCCACAGGATACGGTTGACGATGGCGCGGTGCGACACCGCCACCCCCTTGGGCCGCCCGGTGGTGCCGCTGGTGTAGATGACATAAGCCGGGTGGTCGGGCGTCAGCATGTCGGCCGGCGTCGTCCCCGTCGTCGTCGGCGGCGGCGCATCGTCCGCGTCCGCCGTGCCGTCCACCTCCAGCACCGGAACCGCGTCGCCGAACAGCGGCCGGGCGCCCCCGCCGGTCATCAGCACCCGTGGCCGGGCGTCGGACAGCATGAAGGCCAGCCGCTCCGCCGGATAGCCAAGATCGAGCGGCAGATAGGCGGCACCGGCCTCGATCACCGCCAGAATCGACAGGCTGAGCGAGGCGGAGCGCGGCAGCCCCACCGCCACCACGTCGCCGGTGCGCACCCCCATCGCCCGCAGTTGGCCGGCCAGACGCGCCACCCGCCGCCGCACCTCGCGGAAGGTCAGGCTTTCCCGGTCGTCCACCAGGGCAACGGCGTCCGGCGTGCGCCGCGCCTGATCGCGCAGCAGGTCGCACAGGGTCGTCGAAGGCACCGCCCGCGCCGTGCCGTTCACCGCCGCCAGCAGGGCCTGCTCGCCCTCCGTCAGCGTCGTCATGGCGGCCACCGGCCTTTCCGGACGGCGGGCCAGCGCCTCCAGCAGGCCGCGCACCCGTTCGGCGAGCGCCCGCGCGTCGGGCACCGCGCCCCGGTTCTCCACCAGCAGGGTCAGCTCGCGGCCGGGCAGCGCCAGCAGGGCCAGCGGGTAGTGGCTGTAGCCCCGATTGTGGACGCCGGCCACGCGGACGCCGCCGAGGTCGAGGTCGTCGTAGTCGCTGTCCGGGTAGTTCTCCACGACCAGCAGCGTGTCGAACAGGGCGGCCCCGCCGGCCAGCGCCTGGAGGTCGGACAGGCCGAGCCCGTCATGCTCCATCAGCGCGATGTGCCGCTCCTGGATCGCCGGAAGCTGCGGCCACAGCGGGCGGGCCGGGTCGAGCGCGACGCGGACCGGCAAGGTGTTGAGGAACAGGCCGACCTGTTCCCCGATGCCGGCGACGGTGCCGGAGCGGCCGGAAACCGGGGTGCCGAACAGCACGTCGTTCCGGCCCGCCATGTTGCCCAGGATCAGCGCCCACACCGCCTGCATCAGTGCGTTCAGCGTCAGCCCGTCGGCGCGCAGCCGGGCGAGCAGAGCCTCGGTCAGCTCCGCCGGCAGGGACAGCATGGCTTCCTCCATCGGCGGTTCCTCGCCGGACGGTCCACGGTCGAACAGCACGGTTGGAATGGCGCCCGCCAGCGCGTCGGACCAGACGGCCCGGCTCTCCCCGGTGTCGCGGGCGAGCAGGCCCGCGATCACCGCCGGATAGCCGACCGACGGCGGCGGCAACGCATCGGCGGCGCGGCCGTATGCGGTCAGCAGGTCGCGCAGCAGCAGGGGCGTCGACCAGCCATCGACCACCAGATGATGGATGGCGATCAGCAGCCGGTGGCGGTCCGGCGCGGTGCGGACCAGCACCGCCCGCGTCAGCCCCAGGAAGCGGTCGGTCGGGTTGGCGCGCTCGGCGACCGCCGCCTCGATGCGGACCAGCTCCGCCGCCCGCGCCGCCGGGGCCAGCCCAGACAGGTCGTGCCGTTCGAACGGCCAAAGGCGGTCGCCGCCGTTCGGCAGGGACGGGATGACCAGCAGCGGCTCGTCGCGCCCCTCATGGTCGAACAGTCCGGCCAGCTGCGGATGGCGGCGCAGCACCGCGTCGAAGGCGCGGGACAGCCGTTCCACCTCCAGCGGCCCGTCGAGGTCCAGGGCGGTGAAGGCGTTGTAGGCGCTGGCTCGCCCGCCGATCTGGGTCTGGAACAGCATGCCCTTTTGCAGCGGCAGCAGCGGCACGGCCGCCGTGACCGGGCCGTGACGTGCCTCCAGCGCCGCCAGATCGGCGGCCCCGAGGGTGGCTCCGAGGGTGGCCCCGGTGGCTTTCGCATCGCCGGCTTGCGGCGCCAGCGGTTGCAGGGCCAGCGCCATGCGGCGCGGGTCGCGGCCGGCGAAGACGTCGCGCGGGCGAAGCTGGAAGCCGTGGGTCCGCACGTCGCTGCACAGCGCGATGGCGCTGATGCTGTCGCCGCCCAGCGCGAAGAAATCGGCCCCGGCGCCCACCGCCGCCAGCGTCAGCACCTTGGCCATCGCCCGGCACAACAGCGCCTCCGCCGGGGTGGCCGGGGCGTCGTCGCCGGTCGCGGAGGCGGAGGTGGGGGCGGGCAGGCGCGCGCGGTCCACCTTGCCGTTGACGGTCAGCGGGAATTCGTCCAGCACCACCAGCGCCGACGGCACCATGTAATCGGGCAGCCGCTCGCGCAGGCCATGCAGCAACCCGCTGGCGCGTCCGGCGCGTTCGGCCTCTCCCGGGACGGGCCGGTCGGACAGGGTGCAATAGCCGATCAGCCGGTGGCTGTCGTTCACCGCCTCCGCCACGACCAGGGCGCCGGCCACGCCGGGCAGGCGGTGCAGGGCGGCCTCGACCTCCGGGATTTCGATGCGGTAGCCGCGCACCTTGATCTGGTGATCGGCGCGGCCGATGAAGTCGATCTGGCCGTCGGCGGTCCAGCGCACCAGATCGCCGGTGCGGTAGAGCCGGTCGCCCGAACCGAAGGGATCGGCGACGAAGCGCTGGGCGGTCAGCGCCGGCCGCGCCATGTAGCCCGCCGCCAGACCCGCCCCACCGATGTAGAGTTCGCCGACGACGCCGACCGGCACCGACCGTAGCCGGGCGTCCAGCACATGCACCCGCACGTTGCCGACCGGCCGTCCGACCACCGGCCGCTCCGCCACCGACACGGGCGCGCGTAGCGTGTCCACGGTGTTCTCGGTCGGGCCGTAGAGGTTGACCGCCATCAGGCCGGGGTGGCCGCGCAGGCGGGTCCACAGGGCCGGGGAGGCCGCCTCGCCGCCGATCAGGAGCAGCGTCGGGTGGTGGTGTCCCGGTTCCATCAGGCCGCAGTTCAGCATCTGCGCGCAGAAGGAAGGCGACAGGTCCATGGCGTCGATGCGCCGGTCGCGGACCTCCTGCACCAGGGCATGGGCGTCGCGCCGCATCTCCTCGTCGAAGACGTGCAGCTCCTGGCCCAGCAGCATCCAGAAAATCTGCAACCAGGAGGAATCGAAGGCGAAGGAATGGGTGTGCACCGCCCGCAGCGCCCGGCCGCCGTGCCGCCGCCGGAACGCCTCCAGCGCCGGGCCGTAGAGCGTCGCCGAATGGGACAGCAGCAGGTTCAGCAGTGCGCCGTGGGTGTTCATCACCCCCTTCGGCCGTCCGGTGGAGCCGGAGGTGAAGATGATGGTGGCGACATGGGCCGGCGTCAGCGGTCCCGTGCGCTCCGCCGCCTCGACGGGGGCGCCGGACAGGGCGGCGCAGGCGGCCAGCAGGCCGGGGTCGTCCAGGCACAGCGCCCCGAGGTCCGGCGGCAGCCGCCCGGCGGCGGTGGTCCAGGTCAGGGCGCAGCGCGGCCGGGCGTCCTCGCACATCATGGCGAGGCGCTCGGCGGGATAATCGAGGTCGAGCGGAAGGTGGGTGGCGCCGCTCGCCAGCACCGCGAGCATCGCGACCACCGCATCGACGGAACGCGGAACCGCCACCGCCACCACGTCGCCGGGACCGACGCCCCGGCCGATCAGCCGCCGCGCCAGCCGCGCCACGCCGCCCGACAACTCGGCGAAGCTGAGGCGCCGGTCGCCGAAGACCAGCGCGGTGGCGTCCGGCGTCTCGGCGGTCTGGCGGGCCAGCACGTCCACCAGCGTCGCCGGATTCCGGGGGGCGACGAAGACGGGGCCGGCGGACCAGGCGGCGATGGCGGCCTCCTCGTCCCGGTCCATTACCGGCAGGCGGTCGAGCGGACCGGCGTCAAGCGAACCGGCCCCAAGCGAGCCGGTGTCGGCCGTCGCGGCGTCCAGCAGCCGGATCAGGCGCCGGGCGTGGCGGACCAGATCGTCGGCGCCGTAGCGGGTGCGGTCGGCGCGCAGCTCCAGCGTGATCCGGTCGCCGCGCGTCAGCAGCCCGAACTCGAAATCATCGACCGGGCCGGTCGCCAGATGGTGGGTGATCGCCTGCACGCCCGCGAAATCCAGGTCGTAGTCGAACATGCGGTAGTTGACGACCGGGCCGTAGAGCGCCTTGCCAGAGCCGACCTGCCCCAGGTCCCGCGGGATCCGTTCGGCGCCGTAGCGCTGGTGGCGCCGCGCCTCCTTCAGCGCCGTCCGCACCCGGCTGGCGGCGGCGCCCAGGCTGTCCGCGCCCGTCAGGTCGATGCGCACCGGCAGCACGTTCACCACCGGCGCCACCGAATGGACGGCGGCCGAACCCATCCGCCGCATGAAGGGGAAGCCCACCACCGGCCGGGGATCGCCGGACAGGCGATGAAGATAAACCGCGATGCCGGCCATCAGCAGGTCGAACACAGCGACGCCGGACGTTTCGGCCAGCCGGGACAGCCGCCGGGCGAGGTCGGCCGGCAGATCGGCGCCGTGGGCCACGACCTCCGACGTCGCCTGCTGCTCGGTCGGCTTGGCGCCCTCGACCGACAGGGTCAGGGGCGCCGGGAAATCGCGGCACAGCGCGCTCCAAAAGGCGCGGTCGCGGGCGATGGTCTCGGAGGTCCGATAGGCCGTCTCCTCCTCGACCACGGCGGCGACGGAAACGAAGGGGCAGGGGGACGGCGCCCGCCCCTCGACCGCCGCGGTGTAAAGCGCGGCGATGCGGCGGGTGAGCGCGTTGAAGCTGTAGCCGTCCAGCATGAGGTGGTGATAGCGCTGGTACCAGATCCAGCGCGGCGCCTCGTCCGCTGCGGACCCGCCGGCCTTGGTCCCGCCTGCCTTGGTCCCGCCTGCCTTGGTGATGTTGAACAGGATCTGGCGGCACAGCGGCCGGGCGCCGTCGGCCGGCAGGTCGCCGGCCAGATCCTCGGCCATGATGGCGCGGGCTTCGGCCTCCGGATCGGCGGCGGCGGTCAGGTCCACGCGCTCGGGCTCCGGCACCGTGGCGTCATCGGCCCCGCCGGCGTCGGGCAGGATCTGGACGATGGCGCCGTCCCGCTCGGCGAAGCGGGCGGTCACGGTGTCGGCCTCGGCCAACCCGTCGCGGATGGCGCGCGACAGCAGGGCGGCGTCGATGGCGCCGTTCAGCTCGATGGCGTGGGCGATGACGTAGGCGTTCTTGCGGGCCGCGACCTGATCCGCCAGCCAGATGCCCAGTTGCGTGCCCAGCACGGGAATGGTGCGCATGACCCTGTCCTGCTTTCGTTCGGTGTGGAAAGGCTGTCAGGCGGCGGGGGTGAGGTCGGTCCAGGCCGCTTCGATGTGGTCCAGGCAGGCGGCGCGGCCGGCGGGACCGAAGACGCGGCTCCAGCCGTCGGGCTCGGCGGCGAACTCCGGCCACAGGCTGTGCTGGCCGGCCGCGTTCACCAGCACGAGGAACTGGAGACCCTCGTCGTCGAAGGGATTGACGTAGTGGTCGTTGGTCATGGGACGGTCCTTATCGTATGAGGGCTAGCAGCCCAGGGTCGCCCCGCCGTCTACCAGCACGTCGGCCATGGTGATGTGCCCGGCGGCGGGGGAGGCGAGAAAGGCGACGGTCTCGGCGATGTCCTGCGGGGTGGCCAGCTTGCCGAGCGGGATGCCCAGCTTGTGCTGGCCGGGATTTCCCTGGATGGTCCCGGCCGCCCCGTCCGGCCCGGACCACATCGCCCGCTGCATCGGCGTGTCGGTGGAGCCGGGGGAGACGACGTTGCAGCGCACGCCGTAGGGGGCCAGCTCCAGCCCCAGCGTCCTGGTCAGGCTGGTCAGCGCCGCCTTCGACGCGCCATAGGCGGCCATGCCGGCCCTCGGCACATGGGCGGCGTTGGACGACACGCTGACGACGGCGCCCCGCCGCCGGCTCTTGAAGGCCGGCGCCACCGCCCGCATCAGGTGGAAGGGGCCGGCGACGTTGACGGCGAAGGTCTCCCGCCAGTCGGCGTCGTTCATCTCCTCTACCGCGCTCATCCGCAGGATGCCGGCGACGTTCGCCAGAACGTCGATGGCGATCCCTTCGGCGAACAGCGCCCGGCAGGTCCGGGCGACGGCGTCCGCGTCAGCGATGTCGAGCGTCACGGTGCGGTAGGGGCGTTCCTCCCCGCTCCATCGACGGTCGAAGGCGATCACCACGGCGCCGCGCGCGTGGAAGCGGTCCGCCACCGCCTGGCCGATCCCCTGGTTGGCGCCGGTCACCCAAACGGTCTGGCCCTCGAAGTCCGTCATGCCGGTTCTCACGCCGCGACGGCCAGCTTGGGTTGCAGCAGCGCCCACCAGCCGTTGATGGTCGGCCGCGCCGCCAGTTCGGCGAAGCCGATCTCGATCCCGGCCGCCTTCCAGCCGTCGACCAGCCGCATCACCGTGATGGAATCGAGACCGAAATCCAGCAGGTCGTCGTCGTCCCCCGGCTCCTCGTCCAGGGACGCCAGCAGGGCGCGGCGCACTCCCTCCTTGCTGAGCGCATCGGCCGGAGCGGTGCTCAGGAGGCTGTCGGCCAGGAGGCTGTCGGAATGCAGCGTCCGTCCGGCGTTGCGCGCGACGTAGCGCAGGGCCATCAGATGGTCCTCGCGCGTGAAATCGGCGATGGCGTCGGCCACCAGGAAGGGCTTGATGCCGCGCATGAAGGCCTCGACCGCCGTCTGCATCACGCCGATGTGCGCGTAGACGCCGCAGATCAGAAGCTGGTCGCGCCCTCCCTCCGCCAGGATCTCGGCGAGCGGGGCGCGGTAGAAGGCGCTGTAGCGCCATTTGGTCAGCACCCGGTCGTCGGCCTCGGGGGCAAGCGCGGCGACGATGCCGGCCTCGTCCGGCTTGCGGGTCAGGCCCGGTCCCCACATGTCGTTCAGCAGGGCGCGATCCTCGTCCGACTGCACGGCGGGCTGCGCGGTGTAGACGACCGGCACGCCCAGCGCCTTCAGGTGGCGCTTCAGCCGGGCGATGGTGTCGATGCACCGGGCAATGGCCGGATTGTCCGCCCCGTAGAAGCCCACGAAATAGTCCTGCATGTCATGGATCAGCAGAACCGCGCGGTCGGGATCGAAGCTCCAGGACACCTTGTCCTGCGGCAGATCGGCGGGGGCGGGCAGGGCGTAGGGGGCGATGGATCGGATGGTCATGGCGAAGGCGTTCCCTGTGAGGCATGGCCGTTGGCCGCCGGCTCGGGAAGGTCGCGCTTCACCCGCTCGCGCAGGCTCTGCTTGTCGACCTTGCCGACGGCGGTCTTGGGCAGTTCGGTGACGAAGACGAAGCGGTCCGGCAGCTTGAAATCGGCCAGCCCGCGCTCGCGCAGGAAGCGGCGCAGCTCCGATGGCCGGGTTTCCGATGGCCGGGTGTCGGCCGGCGCGACGAGGAAGGCGCAGGAGCGTTCGCCCATCAGCGGGTCGGGCATGGCCACGACGGCGGCATGGCCGACGGCGGGATGGGCGGCCAGAACGTCCTCCACCTCCTGCGCGTCGATCTTCTCGCCGCCCCGGTTGATCTGGTCCTTGCTGCGGCCGCAGACGATCAGATTCCCGTCGGCCATCATGCTGACCAGATCGCCGCTGCAATAGAACCCCTCGGCATCGAAGACGCGGGCATTGTGCGGCGCGGCCTTGTAGTAGCCGCGAAAGGTGTAGGGGCCGCGGGTCCACAGCTCCCCCACCTCGCCGGGGGCGACCGGGCGGCCGGACGCGTCGAGGATGCGGATTTCGTCGTCCGGGCTCATCGGGCGGCCCTGGGTGTGGACGACGGTCCAGGGATCGTCGTCGAGGCGGGTGTAGTTCACCAGCCCTTCCGCCATGCCGAACACCTGCTGAAGCCGGCAGCCCAGCCGCTCCGGCACCCGTTCGGCGACGGCGGGGCTGAGCTTGGCGCCGCCCACCTGAACGACGTCGAGGCTCGACAGGGCGGAGGAAGCGCCGGGGGCGGCGTCCAGCCAGACCGACAGCATCGGCGGTACCAGCGCCGCCCAGGTGACGCGATGCCGCTCGATCAGGGGAAAGCAGGTGGCCGGGCCGGGGTCGCCGGCCATCACCACGGTGCCGCCGGCGTGGAACACGCCGAGCGCGCCGGGCGAGCTGAGCGTGAAGTTGTGAGGTGCCGGCAGGGCGCAGAGGAAACGGCAGCCGTCGTCCAGCCCGCAGATCTCGGCGCTGCGGCGCACGCTGTAGAGATAGTCGTTGTGGGTGCGCGGGATCAGCTTCGGCGTGCCGGTGCTGCCGCCGGACAGCTGGAAGAAGGCGACGCCCGTCGCGTCGATGACGCTGTCCGGCCTGGCGTCCTCCGCGACGTCGAGCGGCTCGCCACAGGCCCAGGCGAAGCTGCCGATCACCGCGTCCGAAGGGGCGCCGAGCAGCAGCAGCCGGTCACGGCCGACCGCTTCGGCCAGCAGGGCCGTCAGCGATCCCGGACGCGCGCCGGCCGGATCGGCCGTCACCAGCGGGTGATCCTTTGCCAGCACCGCCAGCGTCGGTTCGATCTGGTGCGCGTAGGCCGTCAGCTCGAAGGCGCCGTGGTTGTTCAGCGCGTTGACCGGCACCACGCCGCATTTCAGCAGGGCGAGGAAGACCAGATAAAATTCCGCGCGGTTCGGCAACTGCACGAGAGCGGTGTCGCCGGCCTTGAGGCCACGGGCCTGGAAGGCCGCCGCCAGCCGGTCGGAAAGCCGCTGCACGTCGGCGTAGCGGAACCGGCGCTCGCCGCACAGGATGGCGGTGGCCTCCGCCGCTTCGCCGCGATGCCGCTCCACCACGTCGGTCAGCGGATCGTCGGTCCAATACCCCTTCGCCCGGTAACGGGCGGCCAATTCCTGCGGCCAGGGAGTATGGACGACGCTCACGACGCCATCTCCACCGTCGCCGTCGGGAGGGAGGTCCCGACGCCGAACAGGTTCAGCATGGTGGCGAGCTTGGCCGCCGTCTCTTCCCACTCCGCCGCCGGATCGGACCCGGCGACGATGCCCGCCCCGGCGTAGAGGCGCAGCCGCCGCCCCTGGATCAGCCCGCAGCGGATGGCGAGCGCCCATTCGCCGTTGCCCCGGCTGTCCATCCAGCCGACCATGCCGCAGTACCAGTTGCGGCTGTAGCCTTCCAGCCGGGCGATGGCGTCGCGGGCGAGATCGGTCGGCGTGCCGCAGACCGCCGGGGTCGGGTGCAGCGCGTGGGCCAGACGCAGCGACGACACCGCCGGATCGGCCAGTTCTCCGGTCAGTTCGCTGGACAGGTGCAGCATGGTCGGCGTGCGGATCACGCTCGGCTCGTCCGGCACGGACAAGCGGCTGCAATGACCGGCCAAGGCGTCGCGCACGGCGTCGACGACGTAGCGATGCTCCGTCCGGTCCTTTCCGGAGGCCAGCAGGGCGGCGGTGCGTTGCCGTTCCACCTCGGCCGACGCGCTGCGCGGCGCGGAGCCGGCCAGGGGATTGCTGACCACGGTGCGGCCGGTCTTGCGGATCAGCAGTTCCGGGCTGGCCCCCACCAGCGTCTGCCCGTAGGCGACCGGCGCGGCGAAGACATAGGCGCCGGGATTCTGCCGCAGCAGCGCCCGCAGCAGCCGGTCCGTCGCGAAGCCGCGATGCGCTTCGACGTCGAGCGGGCGCGACAGGACCACCTTCCTCAGCGGCGTGTCGCGGAACAGCCCGAGCGCCTGATCCACCGCCGCCTCGAACGCGCGGCGGCCGACGGTCTCCTCGATGGCGGCCAGTTCGGCGGACAGCTCATCCGCCGCCGCCGGGGACGAGGCGGCGAACCGGTCGGCGTCCTCGTGTTCGTAACGCTGCGGAATGAACAGGCGGGCCTGCTGGCGGCTGTCGAACGGGACGGCGCCCACCAGGATCGGGTTGTCGATGCCCTGGGCGGCGCGCCTGCGGAAGGCGCCGTGGAGCGCCTCCTCCCATCCGCCGCCGGCGAAGCGGTCGTCGTCGAGGGCCACGTCGAGCCGCTCCTCCACGCCGAAGGCTTTCAGGACGCGGCCGCGCGAGGCGAAGGCGAAATCCGGGCCGGAACGGCCGCCGGGCGATTTTTCCCCAAGGGGCAGAGGTAGAACGTCCATGGAAAGCGAGCCTCCACTGTCCATCCGCAGCCGCGGACGACGTTGACGGGTATGGAACGGTGCGCCGCCGTTCGTTGCGGTGGGCGCCAGAGGGCGTTGGGCGTGGCTGACGGCTCCGTCGCGCCACGAACTGCGCCCTTATCTAAGTGCAAATGATTCTTATTCTCAATAAAAAACTCTCGCCTAAGCTGCAAATCATTTGAGAAATGAATACTTTCGGATGATATTCGAAGACCGGCTCAGACCGGCTTCTCACGCCTTGCCCCGCCCCGGCAGGCCGGGGAGGGGGCGCGCCGGCCGTGAACCTCAACGGGCCGTCAGCCCATCCCCTCCGCCCGCCGTCCCGGCGCCAGCGCGCTCAGCCGGTCGGACATCCGGAACACCAGCGACATGACCACCGGCAGCACGGTGACCGTGACCAGGCTGGAGATCAGCAGGCCGCACAGCACGACCAAACCCAATCCGCGATACAGTTCCGTGCCCGCGCTGGGCACCATCACCATCGGCACCAGCCCGGCGATGCTCGTCACCGTGGTGATCAGGATCGGGCTCAGGCGGCTCTGCAACGCTTCGGCGATGGCGTCGGCGCCGGACATGCCGTTGCTCTTGCGGTTCTCGGCCGCCCGCTCGACGATCAGGATCGGATTGTTCACCACCGTGCCGACCAGGACGAGGAAACCCATCATGGTCAACACGTCGAAGGGCTGCGGAGCGCCGAACCCGTCCCACAGCCCGGCGGCGGCGTTGTAGAGCCACAGCCCGACCAGCCCGCCGCCGATGCCGGTCGGCACCACCGCCATGATGATCAGCGGATAGCCCCAATGGGCGAAGACGGCGACCAGCACCAGATAGGTGATGGCGAGCGCCAGCAGGAAGCCGCCGGCCAGGGCGGAACGGAGGTCGTCCAGCGCCCCGCCGGCCCCGGTGATGCGGGTCGTCATCCCGTCGGGAATGACGCCTTCGGCCCGCAGCCTGTCGACCAGATCGCGCCGCACCGCCTCGATGCCGGTTTCCAGCGCCACCGAACGCGGCGGGATGATGGTCAGGGTGACCGTCCGCAGCCCGTCGATGCGCGAGATGGCGGAGGACCCCACGGTTTCCCGCAGTTCCGCCAGGCTCGACAGCGGCACCGGCGCGCCGCGCCCGGTGTGCAGCACCAGATCGGCGAAGCCCTGGCGGTCGCGGCCGATGCCGTCGGCCACCCGCAGATGGATGTCGAGCTTCTCGTCGTTCAGCAGATATTCGTCGGCGAAGGCCCCGTCCGAATAGGCGCGCAGCGTGTAGCCGAGGTCGGCCAGCCCGATCCCCATCTCGCCGGCCCGGTCCCAGTTCGGGTGCAACTCCAGGAAAGGCTGCGACATGGCGAGCGTGGGCGGCGAGGGATCGCTGTTGGCCTGCCCGTCGGGGAACAGCTCGTCGGCGTGGTCGAGCACCGCCAGCGACGTCGCGTAGAGCGTCTTCAGGTCGCCGCCGCTCAGCTCCAGGCTGATGGCGCGGGCGCCGCCGCTGTTGCCGGAGAAGATGGACCCGCGCGTGGCGAAGGCCCGCATGCCGGGAATGGCCCGCATCCGTTCGGTGATCCCGGCGATCAGCGCGTCGGTGTCGGCGGGATCGGACGGCTCCGTCACGAAGCGGATGAAGCCGGGCCTGATGAAGCTGAGATTGACGCGGAGCGGTGGAATGCCGCTGTCCGCCTGCGTTCCGGCGGCGGCTCCCACCCGGCCGCTCAGCACCGGGTCGATCTGCCGCCAGACCTCCAGCATGGTGTCCATGTTGTAGCCGGGCGGGGCGGACATGAAGCTGAACACCGTCGCCTCCTCGCCCTCCGGCAGATACTCGGCCGGTGGCACCATGTGGAACAGCACGCCCGCGATCGCCGCGGCGGTCGCCGCCAGGATGGCCAGTTCCCGGCCGGCCCCGCGCAGCATCCAGCGCACGGCGGCGGCAAGCCGTCCGTTCGGCTCCGTGTCCTTCGGCTTCGCCGGGGCGATGGCCCAGCGGCCGGCGACGATGGGAACCAGGGTGAGCGCCACCAGCATCGACGTCACCACGGCGCCGGTGATGGCGATGGCGATGTCGGAATAGAGCTGGCCCGCCTCCATCCGGATGAACATCACCGGCAGGAAAACCAGAACGGTGGTCAGGGTGGAAGACAGGATGGCGGGCCACACCTCGGCGATGCCGTCGGCGGCGGCCGCGTCCCGCGACTTGCCCATCCGCAGATGGCGGGCGATGCTGTCCAGCGCCACCACGCTGTTGTCCAGCGTCATGCCGATGGCGAAGGCGATGCCCGACAGCGAGATGACGTTGATGGTGCGCCCGCTTGCCGCCAGCACCAGCAGGGTCGCCAGCGTGCAGACCGGCATGCTGGCGGCGGCGACCGCGGTGGCGGGAATGGAGCGCAGGAACAGCAGCAGCACCACCCCGGCCAGCAGGCTGCCGGCGATCAGGTTGTCCAGCACGTTGTCGATCGACCGCACCATGTAGCGCACGTCTTCCGACAGCAGGCGCATGGTCAGGCCGCGTTCCTTCAGGGCGTGGCGGTTCAGCTCGTCCACCGTGGCCGTCACCGCCTCCTTGATGGCGATGACGTTGGCGCCGGCCCGCTTGCCGATGGCGATCAGCAGCGTCGGCCGGCCATCGGCGAAGGCGAGGCTGCGCGCCTCCCGCGGCGCCATCCGCACCGCGCCGAGGTCGCGCAGACGGATGGCGGCGCCGTTCTCCCGCGCGACCGTCAGGTCGGCCAGATCCTCCAGGTCGGAGAAGCGCCCGATGGTGCGCAGGAAATAGCGCCGCTTGCCGAAGTCCCGGTCGCCGCCGGAGACGTCGCGGTTGCGCGCCCGGATGGCGTCGCGCACGGTCCCCACGTTCACCCCGCGGGCGGCCAGCTTCAGCGGGTCCAGTTCGATGTGGATCTCCTGCGCGGCCCCGCCGATCACCTCGGCCTTGGCCACGCCCGGCACCCGCTCCAGCCGGGGACGAAGGACATTCTCGATCCAGTTCGTCTCGCGCTGGATCGACGCCGCGTCGGTGGCGCCGTCCAGCCGTTCCACGCCATAGAACAGGAACGGTTCGGCGGACGAGGATTCGGCGACGATGCGCGGCCGGTCCACCGTCTCCGGATAGTCGGTGACCTGCGACAGGGCGTTGTCGATGTTGGTCAGCGCCTCGTTGATCGCGACGTCGGGCGGGAATTCCATCTCGACCAGGCCGCCGCCGAACTCGGCGCGGGACAGCAGGCGGACGAGTCCGGGAACGCCGCGCAGGAACTTCTCCTGCTCGATCAGGATTTCCTGTTCGACGTCCTGCGGCGTGGCGCCGGGCCAGTTGGTCTCGACCATGATCCAGCGCGGGCTGATGTCCGGTATCATCTGCACGGGGATGCGGAAGACCGACACCGCGCCCAGCAGGCACAGGATCAGGATCGCGACCAGCGCGGTCAGCGGGTTGCGGAGGATCAGCCGTGTCATTCCGTGGCGCTCCCGTCCGTCGACCTCATCAACCGACCCCATCAACCGACCCCATCAACCGACCATGTCCGGCACGACCGGCTGATCGGGGCGCAGACCCTCGTTGCCCTGGACGACCACCAGATCGTCGGGGCGCAGATCCGGGCTGGCGATCTCCACCCGGCCGCCGACATGGCGTCCGGTGCGCACCGCAACCGGACGGGCCACCGCGCGGTCGCCGTCGCGCTGGACCACCCAGACCCGCGCGCTGCCGTCAGGCTGGCGCTCCACCGCGTCGGCGGGAACCTGCATGGCGACCGCGGCGGATTCCGGCGCATGATCCAGGGTGAAGGTCACGCGGGCCGACATGCCCGGCATCAGGCGGCCGTCCGGGTTGGCGAGCGCGATGTGCGCCCGGAAGCTGCGGCTGACCGGATCGGCGGCCGGGACGATCCGCTCCACCCGCGCCGCGATGCCGGATGCCGCCTCGGCATCGGCCACCAGGACGGTGACCGGCGTGCCGGCGGCGATGCGGCCATGCTGGCGTTCCGGCACATCGACCTCCACGCGCAACGGGTCGGTGGCGGTCAGCTGGAGCACGGAGCCGCTGGCGCCGACCCATTGCCCACGCTCCGTGCGCCGTTCGGTGACGACGCCGGCGAAGGGGGCCGTCAGCCCGTGGCGCGCCAGCTGTTCGCGCTGGATGGCGACCGCCGCGCGGAGCTGGCGGACCTTCGCCTCCCCGATGGCGGCCTGGGCGAGCTGGGTGCGGTACTTGGACTGTGGCACGCTCTGCAGGCCGGCCAGCGCCTCCGCCTCGCGGGTCAGGCGTTGGGCGTCCCGCTGCGCATGCTCGGCCTCCGCCAGGGCGCTTTCCAGCCGTTGAAGCTCCAGCCGGGCAATGGTGTCTTCGAACCGCAGCAGAAGCTGTCCGGCGTCGACGCGGTCGCCGGCCTCGACCAGCATGGTGTCGACGCGGCCTTCCACCTGCGCCGACAGGGCGCTGCTGCGCGGCGACACCAGGGTGCCCGGCAGTTGCAGCGTCTGGCGGACGGGCGCGGCGACCACGGCGGTCACCTTCACCCGAACCTGGGCCGCGGCCGGCACGGACGCGAACAGGGGCGCGGCCAGCGCCGCGGCGATGAGGATGGGCAGCGCGCGCTTCATGGTCCGGCTCCTTCGGCCAGCGCCGGATCGCTCATCGGCGCGCGGCGCATCGTGGTGGCAAAAGCGGTCACGGCGGCCGAGAGCGCCAGCGCCGACAGGCCGAACAGCAGGATTCCGGAGGCGGGGGTCAGCAGCTTCGCCAACAGCCCGACGCCGATCGTGCCGACGCTGTCGCCGAAAACCTCCTGCGCGGTCCACAGGCTGTTGACGCGCCCGAGGAGATGGTCGGGCGTGTGGCCCTGGACCATGGTGTATTCCAGAAGCGAGGCGGTCGAGGTCGCGTAGCCGAACAGCACCAGCGCCGGCAGGGCGAGGAACAGGCTGTGGACGGCCCCCATCACGGCGACGCAGGCAAAAGCGCCCATGCAGGCGCCGGCCATCGTCAGGCCCGGCCGCTCGACCCGGGTCGCCCAGCCGCTCAGCGCGGCGCCCAGCGTCGCTCCCAACGGCACGGCGCTGTACATCAGCCCGACCTCGAACGGGCCGCCGCCGTAGACCTCCAGCGCCAGGGCCGGGAAGAGGACGCGGATGCCGGTGGTGAGCGTGGTCAGGCCGCCGAGCGCCACGACGCCCAGGATGACCCGATGGCCGGCCAGGAACGCGAAGGCCTGCGCCATCATGCGGAACGGGTTCCCGGTCTCCGCCGCGTCCGCCGCCTCCGGCATCATCCTTGGCAGGCCGAGCAGGGTCAGCACGGTCAGCCCGGTGCCCACGGCGGTGCCGAGATAGGCCCAGCCCACCCCGGCGGAGGCGATGACGATCCCGCCCAGAGCCGGCGACAGGATGGTGGCGAAGCGCATGGTCAGCATGCCCAGCGCCCGCGCCTGCATCAGATTGGCCCGCCCGACCAGATGGGGCATCGCCGCCATCAGCGCGTTGACGCCGATCGCTCCGAAGAAGCCGTCCCACAAGGACAAGGCGTAGATCGCCGCCAGCGACGGCGCCGGCAGCAGGCCGTTGGCCGCCAGCCCCAGGAACCCCAGGCCGCAAAGGCTGCGCGCGACCAGGATCAGGCGGCGCCGGTCCTGCCGGTCGGCCAGCACGCCGCCCAGAAGCAGGCCGAGGAACATGCCGACGCCGTCGCAGGCGACCGCCAGCCCGACCAGGACGCTGGACCCGGTGAGGTCGTAGACCTGGACCGGCACCGCCACCGACAGGAGGCCGAGGCCCAGCAGCGAAATCGTCCGCGCGATCAGCACGCGGCGGAAATCGGGATTGGTCTTCAGCAGGCTGGCGTCGACCAACAGTTTGGAAAGCGTCATGGCGTGTCCCCGCAACGCTGGCGGCCATCGTCGAACGGGCCGGGGCGGCTTGGAAAAGGGAACGCCCGCCCCCGCGTCGGCGGGGACGGGCGTTTTCGGGTCAGAACCGGTAGTTGGCGGAAACGTAGACGGTGCGTCCCATTTCGACCGTTTGGAAGCCGGGGTTCCTGTCGGATAGGACCACGTTGGTGATGTTCTTCATGCCGGCGCCGACGCGGACCGCCTCGGTGACGTCGGCGGAGAGGCCCCAGTTCAGCACCGTGTAGCCGGGCATCTTGGCGGCGCCCTCGTACTGCGGGCCGGTGTAGGTCGTCGAGACCGTGGTGCTCAGGTTGTCCAGCGCCTGCCAGGTCAGGCCGGCGTTGACCTTGTGCCGCGGACGGTCTTCCAACTCGGCGCCGTTGAGGCCCTTGGTGTAGAGGTAGGTGTAATTGCCCGTCGCCCACAAGCTGGATGTGATGTTGACCGCCCCCGTAAGCTCGACGCCGGAGATGTCGGCCCGGCTGATGTTGCGCCAGTTGCGCGTGACGGTCACCGGATCGTAGACCGCCTCGATCAGGTCCTTGACCCTGTTCTTGAACAGGACCAAGCTGGCGTCCCAACGGTCCTGGCGCAATTCCACGCCGACTTCGTAGTTGGTGCTGGTCTCCGGTTGGAGATCGGGGTTGCCGGACAGGAAGCAGCGGCCGCCGCAGCTGATGACGCGGTACTCGCGGCTGAGCTGGTAGGCATCGGGCGCCTTGTAGCCCTGGCTGACGCCGGCCTTCAGCGAGATCGCGTCGGTCAGCGCATAGACGGCGTTGGCGCGGCTGGTGAAGTTTCCGCCGAAGATCTCGTGATGATCGTAGCGGGTGCCGAGCGTCAGCGTGAGCTGGTCGGTCAGGCTGATCTGGTCCTGCAGATAGGCGGCCTTCTGCGTGATCTGGGACTTGCCGGATTGCAGGAAGGTGTCGGGATCCTCGACCGTCTGCCTGCGGTATTCGGCGCCGGCGGTCAGGCGGTTGAAGGCGATCCTGAAGTTGGTGCGGCCGTGAAGGAAAAGGTTCTTTTCCTTCATGTGCCGCTGTTGCGGAGCGTTGTAGGAGGAGTTGTAGTCGTCGATGCTGCCGTTTTCGTAATTGCCTTCCAGCAGCGTGTCGCCCCAGCTCCAGTTGCCGCGATGGGCGACGCCCACCGTGTTGCGCAGGACATCCTGCTCGCTGTAGGAATTCCAGCGGTCATAGACGTTGTAGGGACGACGGTCGTGGTTCCGGGCGTAATTGAAGTCCAGGGCCTGGTTTTCGGTGACGTCCCAGGTGAGCGTCGAGAAGAAGTTCTTCAGGTCCTTCTTTTCAATCACCGGCACGGAGCCGTTGTTTTTGGAATCGTGGTACCAGGGCTGGCGGTGGAAATATTCGGCGGCGACCGTGGCCGCGACCTTGTCGGTGACCGGGCCGGCGGCCGACAGGTAGGTGCGGAACTGGTCGCCGCCGCGGCCTGACACGGCAAGGCTGTAATCGCCGCCGATCTCGCCGGTCCATGGGTCGGTCGGCTTCTTGGTGATGATGTTGACCACGCCGCCCATGGCGTCGGAACCGTAAAGCGCCGACATCGGGCCACGGACGACTTCGACCCGTTGGATCGCGGAGAGCGGAATCGAGTTGTAGTCGAAGTCGCCGCCGCGCCACAGCGCGCCGGAGGTGGACACCCGGCGGCCGTTCACCAGCACCAGCGTGTATTTGCCGTCCATCCCTCGGATCATCACCTCGTCGCGGCCGACCGCGTCGGTGCTGTCGTTGACGCCGACGGTGCGGTTCAGGACTTCCGGCAGGCCGGAAACCGGGCCATCCTTGGTGATGTCGTCGGCGGTGATGACGGTGGTGAAGGCCGGCGCCGTCAGCGTGCTCTGGGCTGTGCCGGTGGCCGTCACCGTCACTGGGCCCAAGGTCTGGCTGGTGACGGACGGAGCTTGGCCGCCGGACGTCGGCGCGGTGCCTTGAGCCGCACTCTGGGCCAGCGCCGGCGTCCCCCCCACCAGCACCGCCGCCATCAGAGCCGCTCCCACCGCCGCTGTTGCCGCCGCCGCTGGAACCGGGTTCCCGACCGTCGCGGCATTCTCGACCGAATTGCGCCGTGCACACGCCCCCGTCGTGCGATTGGTCATGTCGATATCCCCTGATTCTGACTGGTATGATAATGAGAATTATTCTCATTATGAAGTTTGACCTGTTACCGCATATCCGCTTTTGCAGCAAGTAATATGACGATGATGCGCGGAGTTATTCGCTGAAAAATCCTCGTCGTGTTCTACAAATACGGAAAGATACACAAAGCACGCAGAAAATATTCCCTTCATCCAAAATGGACGGCAAGGACATATTCATATATTAACTTTTCCTTGTCTCCGTTCTGGCGGTCTCCGGCCGACCTGTGCTCCAAAATCCTCCGTTCTGTGACGGTTTCTAGTCCGCGGCCTCCATCATTGGTTGGATGGCCGTCCGGTTCTTTTGAGCCGACCAAACGCTGTCCTGCGGCCCTGTGCGGACGCGGCGGGCCATGCGCCGGGCCATTGCGGCCAGGCCCAGCGCGCCGGCCAGCGCCACCAGATCGACGCCGATCAGTCCGGTCGACGCCCATAGCCCCAAGCCGGGCGCCAGCCAGCCCAGCAGCGTGGTCGCGGGGATGGCGGCGGTGGCCGTCGCGGACGCCCACAGCAGTTCCACGCCCGCCTTGGCGGCGCCGCGCAGGAACGCCCAGGCGCAGGCCCCGAGGAAGGCCGCGTAATAGATTCCCCAATGCCAGGCATGAAGATCGCTCACCAGCCCGTTCAGCCATTTCCCGGCGGCGATGGTCAGCGACAGGCCGCCGACGCAGCCCAGGCAGACGCCAATGGTGCCGGCCGCGAGCAGGCCGGTGGAGCGGCTCTGGGTCACCGGCCCGCCCGCCCGCCGTTCGGTGCGCCGCCGCGATTCGATCCACAGCAGGTTGCCGGAATAGAACAGCAGCGCGCCGGCCAGCCCGAGGAAGAAATAGGCCCAGCGCACGACGCCGCCGCCGAAGCTGCCGAAATGCAGGGCGAAGAAGGCGGACACGGTGGCCGACCAGGAACCCTGGTGGCCGGGCATGTATTCGGTGTCGATGATGCGCCCGTCCACCGCCGCCATCAGCAGGAAGCCTTCGCGCCGCACCAGATAGCGCGCGTCATGGCCCCAGACGCGCACGGTGGCGGTGCGGGTGCCGGCGTCATGATACTCCAGGCTGACCGGGGTGAAGCCGGGGGCGAAATCGCGCGCACGTTCCAGCAGGTTTCGCGGCGGCAACATGGCGGCCGGCTGCGGGTCCTTCGGCATCGTGCGAAAGGGGCTGCTGGCGGCCATCACGGTCCGCATCCGCCCGTCATAGACGGCATGGTCCAGCGCGTCGTAGAACTGGTCGTGCAGCCCGAACACCACCGCCGACAGGGCGATGACGATGTGGAAGGGCAGGCTGACGATGCCGAGAATGTTGTGGGCGTCCAGCCACATGCGCTTCACGTTGGCGGTCACGCGCAGGGCGAGGAAGTCCTTGACCAGCGACGGCAGCAGGACGATCACACCCGACACCAGCGCCACCACATAGAGGGCGCTCGCCACCCCCGTTACCATGGTGCCGATGTCGAGGTCGCCGGGGATGCCGACGGTGCGGTGCAGAAAGTCCACCAGCAAGCCGATCCCCGCCGGGTCCAGCCGTTCCACCACCACCGTGCCATCGGGCGCCAGCGTGGCCGCCCAGGGGGCCGGGTCGAAGCGTTCCGCCGTCCAGGTCAGGCGCAACGGCGTCTCTCCGGTCAGAACCGGATCCAGCGCCAGGGTGAAGTCGGTCACCTCCGGGCGCAGGGCGCGCGTGGCGGCGACCAGTTCCTCCGCCCGCTCCAGCGTCACGGGCGTCACCGTCGCCGGTGGGGTGATCCAGCGTTCCAGCGGTTCCTTGAACATGGTCAGGGCGCCGGCATAGAAGCAGACGAACAGGATCAGCCCGGTCAGGATGCCGGTCCAAGTGTGGATCCGGCGGTACAGGCGGATGATGTCGGTGCGTATGGCCATGTCTCGGATCGGCTCAGCGTCTTGGATCGGCGGGGGAGCGGGCGGGCGAATTCACAGGGGCAGCGGGCCTCGGCAGGCCAGCAGCGCCGCGTAGGCGACAAGATTGGAGGCTCCCAGCCACACCCAGGCGCGAACACCGCTGCGGAACAGGAAGCAGAAGGAGACGACCCCCAGCCAGAGCGGGGCGACGATCCACATGGTGAACTGAAACTTGTTCACGGCCGCCGGTCCGCCGGGGCCGATCCAGGTGACCAGCCCCGACAGGGCGATGGCCAGCGTGAAGCCCAGCAGAACCCCGGCGAGGCTCTTGCTCCACCAGTCGTGGCGGATCGCGGCTTGCGGCCGAGGAGCGGGGGCGGGGCGCGCGCTCGTCATCGTTCAGCGTCCCCGTCGCGGAAGGGCCGCGCCGTGGGCGGCGGCGGCGAAGGGCATGGCGGTGAACAGGGCCATCGCCACGGTCACGCTGGTGAACGCCGCCGTTACCGGATGCAGCACCACCGACCACAGCAGCCATCCGGCCACCAGCCCCAGCACCCCGGCGATGCGGCCGGGAAGGGCGGGCAGTGCCCGGACCAGCCATTGCTGTCGCGGTGCCGTCAGATAAAGGCAGACCGACCCGGCCGCCGTCGTGGACAGCGCCAGTCCGTGAACAAGGGTTTCTGCCATCGACAGGCCTTCATCCGTGGGCCGCATATCCGATTTGGATGCGGTGTGGAATGTTGTGCCTATCGGGGATTGATATTGCAAGTGATTCTTAATTGCACTTTGGAAAGGCGGGCTGGCCGAAACGGAGGGTGTTCCGGTCGCGGCCGCGCTGACGGCAAGCGGAAAACGCGCCCCGGCGGTGCCGGGACGCGCTTCATCGCACAGCGAGGGAATCCGGCTTGCCGTCGCCCCGCCGGCCGGAATTCAGTTTTGGCCGCCGACCTTGCGGCGAAGCAGGGCGTATTCGTCCGGTGTGATCGCGCCCATGTCGCGGGCTCTCGTCAAATCGGCCAGTTCCTGCTCGGGGGAGACCAGCCGATTGACGACGACGCTTCGGTGGTCGGACCCGCAGCCGGCCAGCAGAACGAGCGCGGCGATGGATGTCCGCTTCAAGACGCCGCCCATCGGGTCTATTCCTTCAAAATCTGCTGCTTCTGCGCTTCGTACTCGGACGGGGAAATGGCTCCGCGATCCAAGGCCTGCTTCAGGTCCATCAGGGCCTGGCCTTTCGAAACCGTGGTGTTCTCAATCGCGGTTTCCGACCGTGCCCCGCCCCCGCCGCAGGCGGAAAGTCCGCAGGCCGCGCCGACCGACAGTGCGAATGCAAGGAGATGCCGTACGTTCATGCCGCCCTTCCTTCAACGAGGTGCGAAAGAGACGCTCCGCCGGGAGAGCCGAAGAGAACCCAAGTCACTCTTGCCGGACACGCCGGACCAGGGCGAAGAATTCCTCCCGGTCGAGAGCCCCGTTGTGGTCGGTGTCGGCGGCGTCGAACGCGCTGTCCACGACGTTGAGAAATTCGAGAGTGCTGATTTTGCCGCCGGCACCCGCCACCCGTGCGAAGGCCTCCGCCGACAGGGCGGTCTCGTCGCGGGTCAGCGCAAGATCCTTGTTGCGGTCCAGCAGGTAGAACACCAGCATCTGATTGTTCTTGAATTCCGTCATCGAGATGCGGCCGTCGCCGTTCTCGTCGAGCAGTTCGAAAATCTTGGCGGCGCGATTGCGTTCAGCCGACATGTCGGCGGCGATTGCCCCGGTGAGCGCGGGCGCCGCCGGAAACATGAGCGTTCCCGCGATCAGTGCCCACATCAGGCTTGCCCGAGCGGCCATGGCCAACCTCACGTTTTAAAGACGTTCGTTTGAACAGCCGACACAGGACACACCGATACCAAGCCGATGTGGAAGTAACGGCCGGGCCGGTGTCTTCATTGATACGGTAATGTCGGCTGTATCCTGGCACGGCGGGGCGCCGCCCGGGCGGGCATCGTCACTGCCGGTCGGCGGCGGTCGGCCGTTGGGCGACGGCAAGGCCGGCCTTTTGCAGGCCGTCGACGATCTTGGCGATGGTCGCGGGATGAATGTTGCGCCGCTCGAACTCGGCGATGGCCTTCTCGCCGAAGTTCGGGTCCAGCCGCAGGATCGCTTGAACCGCCTGGGCCGCTTCGGCTTTGTGGCCGGCCTCGCCGTGGATCATCGCCAGGGCGACGTGGGTGAGGATGACCTCGGGCAGATCGACCCGCTCGGCCTCGGCCAGCGCCTCGTCGTAGCGGCCGTTCATGTAATGGTGCAGGGCGATGACGATGCGGTACCAGTTCGGGTGGGCCGGATTGCGCGCGAACGCCTCGCGGATCAGCGGGATACCCTTCTGCCACTCGCCGATCACGCTGTAGCAGCGCCCGAGATCGGCCAGTATGTCGCTGTCGTTGGGGTTGAGGGCCAACGCCTGCTCGTACGCCGCGATGCTCTGTTGCGGTTCCTGGTTGAGCCAATGGGCCAGCCCGAGCGCCTGCAGCGGCAACGGGTTGTCGGGCGCCAGGGACGCCGCGTGCAGCGCCAGTTTCAGTCCGGCGCCGACCGGATCGGGGCGTTCGGCGCGCGGGTTGAAGCCCAGCCGCGCCTCGTCGATGGTCACCATGGCCAGCGCCGCCCAGGCGTCGGCGTAGAGCGGGTCGCTCAGCACCGCGCGTTCCAGGCAGGCGCGCATCTGGCGGTGCGTCTCCGCGCCCGGCTGGCGCCAATACTGACGCGTCCGCACCATGCATTCATAGGAGGAGAGTTCCTGCGGCGGCCGTCTGGCCGTGACGCGCACCTCCTCCTGCTGGATCACGCCGTGCGATTGCGCCAGCGCGCGGGCGACCTGCGCCGCGATGTTCTGGCGCAGGTCGATCATCGTGGTCGGACCCAGATCGCGGCGAAAGCTGTCGGACCACAGATAGCGATGGTCCTTCGCCCGGATCAGCGAGACCGTGATCTGGAGCTGGTTGTCGTTCTGGCCGATGCTTCCCTTGATCATGTAGTCGATGGGCGTTTCAGGCCGCTCCCCGCCCGATTCCCGCGTGGAACGGTAGCGGAAGCTGGTGTCGGCGCCATAGACGAGCACGTTCTTGAAGCGGATCAGCGCGCCGATCAGGTCTTCCGTGAAACCGTCGGCGAACAAATCCTGCTTCGGATCCCCGGTGGCGTTGGCAAACGGCAGCACGAGAAGCGACGGGCCACGGATGGCGACCATCTGCTCCCTGTCGGGGCGGAATGCACCGGAGCGTGACGGCGCGAAGGCGCCGCCCCACACGGCGATGAACAGCAGGAGCGCCGCCATCGCAAGAACCGCCGTTGCGGCCAGCGCCATGCGCGGCCGGCTGGCGCGGAACGGAAGCGGTTGCGCCGAAGGTGCTTCCGGCGATGACGGTGCGGACTCGTCGGGGTCGGCGTCCCGGCCCTGCGCATCGAGCGCCGTGGCCGATCCATGCGTTCCCGGAACCGCCGCCGGGGCATCCTCCAGGCGGTTGGCCAGGGGCGTTCGCGGCTGGACCGAGAAGTGGGGGACGTAGCTGCCCTTGGGTATGGATATTCGGATCGGGTCGTCGGTCCCTTCGGTCAGATAATAATGTTCCAGCGCCTGGCGGAGCCGGCCCGCCTGGATGCGGACCACGGGGTCGAGCGACGCGTCGAAGTCGGCGTCGCGATCGAACACGTCCATGGCGATGGTGTAGGCTTTGATGCGGTCGGCGCGGCCGGCCTGCGCTTCCTGCACGATGAATTGCAGGAAGCGGCGTCCCCGCGCGGAACTTCGCAGGCTGCGGCTGGCGAGCACCCGCGCCAACGCGTCATCGATCAGCTCCGGCGCGACCGGCGCGCCGAGGCCGTGGGAGTCGGAGGCGTGAGGCATGCGCTTCCCCTGTCCGATGGCCGCGCCTGTTCACCGCAGGTAACCTTCGTCGCATGCCGCTTTCCCGTATCGGTCTCCGATCACCTCCAGGTCGTATCGAAGGCCTGGTGAAAGCAAAAATCATGCGGTCGTCGGCGCGTCACGTTGACATCCGTTCGAAACTTGTCGTTCTCAGTCTACGCAGCTGTTTTTCGCAAGGATTATCGCCTAATATTATAGGACATGATTGCCGATGTGCGGGCCACGCGGAAAGCATGATAGCCAGAACGCAGCCGCAGCGAAATGATTGCTGAAGGCATATATGCCGGAAGGGCGGAGAGTGATTTGCATCACTCCTTTTGAAGATAGCTTCTCTTGCCTTGTGGGTTCCGTGTTGACTGAAATATTGTTGATGGCCTGCGGGGTGTGGTCTTGATACGGTATCGATGTCAACTGTTGCACCCTTCAAGCACGCGTGCGATCTCGTGCAGTCTTACCCAATCAAGGCAAGCATTCCGGCATCCCTTCGATGCCGACGTCCGCATCCGTCAAAAACCGGCGAGAGGTCCCATGTCGGACAAGACGCGGCATGCGGTCGAACGTTTCCCGGATCTGGCGGCGGTCATCAAACAGCATTGCGCCGATAATCGTTTCTTTCGCAACCTGTGTGAGGACTACGGAGAAGCGATCGACGTGCTGCGCCGCTGGGAAAGGGCGGACAGACCACCGCCAGCCGAGCACATCACAGCCTGTCGCGAGCTCATCTCCGAACTCGAACAGGAGATTTTGTTCGAACTGCAAAACCGTTTGGATCGCGTATGACCTTTGGACGGCCCGGGCGGCGCCTCGAACGGCCTCGCCGGGATAGGCGTCGGCCGCATGGGGGCGAAACGGGGCAGCCGAACAGGATGTTGGCTGGTCATTGACCGTTGGGCGGGGCAACGACGCAGTTCCGCACGACCGGAGCGCAGTCGGACAACCAGGCCCCGGCCGGATAGGCGACCTGTTCCACCGCGTCGTTGCTCAACACGATGGTCACCACGCAACCGCCCCCGCCCCCGGCGACCAGCGAGGGATCGAACTCGGTTCCCAACGCGACGCTGGTGGAACTGCGCGCCCCGTCGGCCAGGCTGGCGGATGGATCGAAGGCGCCGCTGGCTCGCAGCCGGAAGGTGAGGTATTCCTTGCCGTTGCGGGCGGCCTGATGATCCGGATATCCGGCGCACGCCAACAGCTGTTGCTTCGGCA
>JAEZID010000248.1 GCA_023416195.1 Pseudomonadota bacterium
CATGGCCGATGGCGCGAGCTATTTCCTGAACGCCCCGTCCGTGCTGTTCGCCGCCATCGCCTTGCCCTTGACCGGGATGGGGTTGGTCTTGAAGGGCGGTGTCCCGCGGGTCGTCGCGGGGGTGGCCTGTGTCGGCGCGGGTGTGCTGTGCCTTGCCGCGCTGGCCGGGACGGTGCACCGGATGGCGCTCGGCCTTGCCGCGACGGCCTTCGTCGCGGTGGCGCTGTGGTCGGGACGGCGCGCCCCGTGGACCGTCGGGCTGCTGGCGCTCGGCGCGCTGGCGGTTGCGGCCGGCTTTTCCGACGCGCTGCTGGGAGCGTTGGGGCTGGTGGCCGAGAAGACCCGGCTGGCCGGCGCCAACACCCGGTGGGAGGAGGCGGCCATGGTGTTCGACCACGTGTCCGGCTCGCCCTGGTCCTTCCTGTTCGGCGACGGGTGGGGCGCCCTGCTGTCCAACCCGGCGGTCGGCGGTTGGCGCGTGTCCTACACCCACACGCTGGCGACCTACGCGCTGGCCAAGACGGGGGCGCTGGGGCTTCTGGCGCTGGGCGCCTATCTCGGCGGACTGATGCCCAGGGCGTTGACGGTGCTGCGCGAGGAGCCGCCGCTCGGCTGGGCGGTGTTGCCGCCGCTGGTCATGGCGCTGGGCCTGCACACCAGCTTCAAGTATCTGGACACGGGCTTGATCCTGACCCTGATGGTTCTGGCGGCGGAGCGCAGGAACGCGTTGTCCCGCGCCTGAGGGATGTGCATACTTATGCGTGTGTGCAATCGAATGGATCCCCGTGTCGTCGAATTCGCCTTCCATTATGCTCGTAAATCGCGTGTTCCCGCCGGATCGCGGAGCGACCGGGCGTTGCGTTGCCGATCTGTCCGGGCGGTTGGCCGCCGCGGGATGGCGCGTCACCGTGGTCGCCGATGGGCTTGGGCCGAGCGAGGCGCCGCCCGGCGTGACCGTCGTTCGGACGGGTGGAACGCTGGCGGGGCAGGGCGTGCCGCCGGTGCGCGATTACCTGTACGCGCTGTGCCGGCTGGTCGGCTGCGCGCTGAGGCTGCCCCGGCACGACGTGGTGGTCACCATGACCGATCCGCCCCTGTCGGCGGTCACCGGCCCGCTGCTCGCCGCGCGGCACGGAGCGGCGTCGATCCATTGGAGCCATGATCTGTACCCGGCGCTTCTGCCGGTCGTCGGCGCCCGGCTGCCGGGGCCGTTGATGCGGATGGTGGAGCGTGCCACGCAAAGGGCGTTGCGCCGCCACGACGCCGTGGTGGCCATCGGCCGTTGCATGGCCCGCCGGATCACGGCCATGGGCGTTCCGCCGGAGCGCGTGGCCGTGCTGCCGAACTGGCCGGATCCGCGCATACGCCCGGTGGACCGGGCGTCGAATCCATTCCGGGTCGAGCATGGCCTTGGCGACCGCTTTACGGCAGCCTATTCGGGCAATCTGGGGCTGGCCCACCCCATGGAAGGGGTGCTGGACGCGGCCGAGACGCTGGGGCGCACGGATCCGGACGTCGTCGTCCTGCTGATCGGGGATGGGCGCGGGCATAGGGCGGTGGCGGACGCGGTGACGGCGCGGGGGCTGGGCAACGTCCGCTTTCTGCCGTTCCAGCCGCCCGAACGGCTGGCCGAGAGCCTGTCGGCCGCCGATCTGCACCTTGCCACCATGGAGCCGGGCGCCGAAGGACTGCTGGTTCCCAGCAAGGTCGCGGGCGCGCTCGCCGCCGGCCGGCCCTGCCTTTTCCTCGGCCCGGTGGGAAGCGAGGCGGCGACGCTGGTGGACGGCTGCGGGCTGACGCTCGATCCGCTGGACGGGGCGGGAATCGCCGCCGCCATCCGCGCCTATGCCGGCAACCCCGCCCGGTGCGCGGAGGAGGGGCAACGGGCGCTCGCCGTCGCGGCGGGGTGGAACGCGGACATCGCGGCCCGGCGCTTCGCGGCCTTGGCCGAGGCGGTGCGCAAGCCGGCTCCGCTGGTCCGGGTTCCCAGGCGTGGACTGCCCCATGCCTGACGGCGCGCTGGGGCTGCTGGCGCCGAAGGATCCCTCGGCGGAGCAGGCGGGACAGCTGCTGCGGAGTCTGGTGCGCGGCCTGCGCGAGGGCTGGCGGGTGCTGCTGGGCTGCTTCGTCGGCGGGCTTCTGCTGTCGGTTGCCGCCCTTTGGGCCGTGCCGCCGGAATACACGGCCAGCATGGTGGTCGGCCCGACCGCGCGCACTGGCGCCGCCGCCATGGGCGCCCGCGTGCCGGTGCCGGTCGGACGCGAGACGGCGCTGGGCGTGGCCGAACCCGGCGCCGGGGACGAAACGCTGTCCGACTTCGCCCGCTATCTGGAACTGCTCACCTCGATCCCCGTGGCGGAACGGCTGATGGCCGATCCGGAACTGGTCCGCCGCCTGTTCCCCAGCCGCTGGGACGCTGAGGTCGGAGGCTGGCGCGCGCCCGCCGGCCCGCTGCCCCGGCTGAAACGGCTGTGCCTTGCGCTGGTCGGGCGGGAGGATTGGGTGGAGCCGGACGCGGAGCGCGTCTCGCGCTTCCTGCACGACCGCTTGCTGGTGGAGACGGTGCGCACCGGGCCGATGCGGCGGATCAGCCTGCGCCACGCCGACCGGGATTTCGCCCTGCGTCTGCTGTCGGCCATAGCGACGACCACCGACACGCATCTGCGGACCGAGGCCGCCCGCCGCAGCGCCGCGCAGATCGCCCATGTCCGGGCGCGTCTGGCCGGCATCACGGCGGCCGAACACCGCCGTGCGCTCGCCGACCTGCTGTCGGAGCAGGAGCGGGTCGCCATCATGATCGAGGTGGATTTGCCCTTCGCCGCCGATCCCGTCGAACCGCCAGCCGTGGCGCGCCGGCCGGACTGGCCGAACCCGGCGGCGGTGGTGCCCCTGTCGGCTCTGGCCGGTCTGGTGGCGGGTTCGGTCTTCCTGTCCTTGCGCGGCGCGTGGCGGGCAGGGGCGAGCCCGGAATGATCCCGGTGTCCGTGGTGGTGATGACCCGCAACGAGGCGGCGAACCTACCCCGGTGCCTGTCGGCGCTTGGCCGGTTCGCCGAGCGATTCGTGGTGGACAGCGGCAGCGGCGACGGAACCCCGGACATCGCCGCCGCCTCCGGCGCCGTCGTGGTGCCCTTTCGCTGGGACGGCCGCTATCCCAAGAAGAAGCAATGGTGCCTCAACGCCTTGCCCTTCACGAACGACTGGGTGCTGTTCGTCGATGCCGACGAGCGTCTGAGCCCGGCGCTGGTCGATGAGATCGCCCGGCTGATGGCCGGTGGGCCGGCGCACGCGGGCTATTTCATCGACGGGCGGCCGGTGTTCCTCGGCCGCCGGCTGCGGTTCGGCGCCGGCAACCGCAAACTCGCCCTGTTCGACCGCCGGCGCGCCCGTTTTCCGGAGGTTCCCGACCTGGACGTGACCGCCATGTGGGAGGTGGAGGGGCACTATCAGCCCGTCATCGCCGGCACGGTCGGCCGGTTGCGGCACGCTCTGGAGCACGCCGACGACAAGCCGCTCGCGGCCTGGTTCGAGCGGCACAACCGCTATTCCGACTGGGAAGCCGCCCTGCGCGGGGACGGCCGCATGGCGGCGTTGATCGGCCGGGAAACAGGCGCGCGCCGCTGGCTGAAGCGCCTGTTCCACCGCCTGCCGGGCCGGCCTTTGCTGGTGTTCCTGCACGGCTACGTGCTGCGGCTCGGCTTTCTGGACGGCGCGCCGGGCCTGCACCACGCGCTGGCGCGGGCTTTCTACTACTGGCAGGTGGGCGTCAAAATGAAGGACGCCGAGCGGAGAAGGAAAGAGCGGGCCCAGCCCCGTTGAACGAAGCCGGGCCGGATTCCTCATCGCTACTTCGCTACGCGGCGGCTTTCAATTCCGCCTCCGCCTCGGGTTCATGCGACGCAGCGGGTTCGGCGGGGGCACCGGCCCATTCGCTGTGGGCGGGAATCTCCTCGCCCTTCATCACCAGGGTCAGCGGGCCGAGCCGAGCGTAGTCGCCCACATGCGTGTCGTACAGCACCGTGGAACCGGCTCCGATGGTGACGCCGTCGCCCACCGACACGCGGCCGACCTTCATCAGCCGGTCCTCGTAAAGGTGGGTTTGCAGCGCCGACAGAGCGTTGATCGTCGCATAGTCGCCGACCTTCACGCAGTCGAACTCCGTGATGTCGGTGGTGTCCATGAACACGCCCTTGCCGAATTTCGTGCCGAACAGCCGCAGCACCCAGGGCAGCATCGGCGTGCCGCGCAGGTGGTCGAGCAGGACCTTGCCGGCCAGACCCCAGTAGAGCACCGCGACCGCTTCCGTCTTCATGGCCCACCAGGACCACATCGGCTTCATCGTCGGGGCGTATTTGCCCATCAGCGCCCATTTGGTCAGGATGACCACCAGCACCATGGCGACCGGGATGGCGACGCTGACGCCCAGGAACTGCAACAGGAAGCTGGCGTAGCGGCCCTCCAGGATCGCCGGGGCGAACAGCTCCACCGCCAGCGTGCCGAAGGTGATGAACAGCATCGTCGGCATGGACAGGCTGAAGGCCTCGAACACGGCGCGGCCAAGGCGGCGGGCGCGGCTGGGCTCGTAGGTCCAGTTGGACGCCACGCCGTCGAATTTCTGGCGAACCGGCAGCTTGATGGGCGGGCTGCCGAACCAGGTCTCGTTCGCCGACATTTCGGAGTTGGCCGGCGGCTTCGACTTGATGCCGATCAGCGAACCGGTGGGGATGCTGCTGCCCGGCGGCACGACCGCGTCGTTGCCGACGAACACGCGCGCTTCGGTCTTCACCGGCTTCAAGATCATCCAGCCGCGACGGATGTCCTCGTCGCCCAGCACCACCTCGTCGGCGATGAAGCACTTCTCCCCGATCTCCACGAGGTCGTACCGCCCGGCGAGGTTGGTCGAGATCTCCGCGTCCTTGCCGATCCGGGCGCCCATCAGTCGGTACCACGCCCGCATGTAGACGGTGGCGTAGAGCGAGCTGAGCGTGTCCAGCATCACTTCGGTGGACAGGGCGACCATCCACTTGCGCAGGTAGAAACCGCTGTGGACGGAGTAGGTGCCGGCCTCGACGCGCGGCAGGACGATCCAGCGCACGGCGGCGATCATCAGCACCGTGGCGGCGACCAGGGCCATGGCGGTCGGCCACGCGATCGCCGGCAGATAGTAGAGGTAGCTGACCCCAAGGGTTTCCCCCAGCATCCCTTCGATCTTGTCGAACAGGTAAAAGGCCGGGAAGATCGGCATCAGCGTGATCGGCGGCAGCGCCAGCAGCATCAGCGCGTACAGCACCGCGTGCACGCCCCGGCGCAGAGGGCCGGCCTCGGACGGCGGCGGCAGGTCTTCCCGTGCCACCGTCCCGGTGCGCCGCGCCGGCGATCCGTCCCACAGCTCATAAGCGCCGGTGCGCCCGCCGGCGGGCAGGGCGGTCAGGTCGGCCAGTTCGGTGCCATCGGCGATCACGGCGCCGTGCCCGATCACGCAGGAGGTGCCGATGCAGGCGTCGTCGCCGATCTCCACCGTGCCGATGACCAGCTCGTTGCCGATCACCTCGGCGTTGGCGATCTTTACCTTGCCGCCGATGGACGTGCCCCGGCCGATGGACACGAGATCCACGGCCCCGGATTCGAACTCGCCGATCAGCGCGTCGTCGCCGACCTTGGCGCCCAGCGCCCGCAGCAGGACCCGCATGATGGGGGAGCCCTGGAACCACTTCAGGTGGACGAGGCTGATGAAGCGCTGCGTCAGCCACCAACGGTAATAGTAGGTGCCCCATAGCGGATAGCGGCCGGGCTTCGTCCGCCCGATGATCAGCCACTTCGCGGCGATGGCGATCAGCACCGTGGCGACGTTGATGACCATGTAGACGCCGAGCAGTGTCGCCATCTCCTGCAGGAAGCTGGCGTCCTCGCCGGACAGCAGCATGTAGCTGACGAACACGCCCAGCCACTGCGCGGTCATCAGCGCCAGAATGACGGGCAGGGCGGCGGCCTGCGCCGCACCGCACAGGAAACGGCGAAGCAGCGGCGGCGGCGTGAAGGACAGATTGGCGCGGGCGGAGCCGCCCGACGACCCGCCGCGCGGGGCGCGGGCGTCCAGCTTTCCGGCCATGGCGCGCAACGTCCGCGCGCCGTAGACGTCCTGCAACGTCAGCCCGGCGAGCGAGGCGGTCTCGCGCACCGCCGACACGAAACGGGCAGCCAGCAGCGAATGCCCGCCCAGATCCATGAAGAAGTCGGCCTCCAGCGGGATCGTCTGGCCGGGAAAGACACGCTTGGCGGCCGCCAGCAGGGCGGCTTCCGTTGGGGTGCGCGGCTCATCCTGCTCGCCGGGGCCGGCGTCGTCGGTCAGCGTCGCCGCTTGAAGTGTCTTGCGGTCGGCCTTGCCGGAGGTCAGGCGGGGCAGGGCGTCCGTCACTTCGAAGTGCGACGGCACCATGTAGGACGGCAGCTGCGCGCGCAGCGTGCCGCGCAGCTCCTTTTTGTCGAACATCGCGCCGGCCTGCGGCACCAGGAAGGCGACCAGCCGGTCGATCCCATCATCGTTGCGCAGAACCACGGCAGCCTGGGCAACGCCGGGAATGTCCGTCAGCTTCGCCTCGATCTCACCCAGTTCCAGGCGGAAGCCGCGAATTTTCACCTGATCGTCGATGCGGCCGTGGAACAGCAGGTTGCCATGCTCGTCCAGGCTGACCGCGTCACCGGAGCGGTAGAGCACCGGATCGGGCGCATCGATGAAGAAGGGGTTGGCGATGAACTTCTGCTCGGTCAGGTCCGGCCGGCCGAGATAGCCGCGCGCCACGCCGGGCCCGCCGATCAGCAACTCGCCCTGCACGCCGGGAGTGACGAGGTTCAGTTCTTCATCCACCACATAGCCGGTGTAGTTCGGGATGGGGCGGCCGATGGTCACCGGCTCGTTCGGGCGCACCTCGGCCACGGTGGCGACGACGGTCGTCTCGGTCGGGCCGTAGCTGTTGAAGATGGTCCGGCCCGGACGGCACCAGCGCGCGGCGACGGCGGGCGGGCAGGCCTCGCCGCCCAGAATGATGACGCGCAGGCTCGGGACATCCTTTGGCAGCATGGCGAGCAGCGTCGGCACCGTGTCCAGCACGGTGATGCCGGCTTCGGTCAGCACGTCGGCGAGACGATCGGCCTCGTCCAGAACCTGCCGGCTCGCCACCCAGAGCGTCGCGCCGACAAGGTAGGGGACGAAAATCTCCTCCAGCGACAGATCGAACGCCACCGAGGCGCCCTGGAACGCGACATCCTCCGCCGTCAGGCCATAAATCGTGTTGGCCGACCGCAGATAATGGCAGATGTTCCGGTGGCTGATGACAATGCCCTTGGGCTTGCCGGTGGAACCCGAAGTGTAGATGGCATAAGCCGGATCCTCCGCCGCGACACCGTCGGCGCGCAAATCCGGCGCGCTCGCATCCTCCGAGGCCAACTCGTCCAGCCGTAACGCCGTGACACCGAGATCCGCCGCCTTGGACCCGGTCACCAGATCGACCAGAATTGCCGGGGCGGCGCAGTCGGCGAGACTGACCGCCACGCGGTCGGCCGGCGCGTCGGCATCGAACGGCAGATAGGCAGCACCCGCCTTCAAAATGCCGAGCAGCGCCACATGCAGGTCAAGCGAGCGGGTCATCCACAGGCCGACAAAGCTGCCCGGTCCGATGCCGCGCGCGCGCAGAGCATTGGCCGCACGGTTGGCGCGCGCCTCCAGTTCGGCGTAGCTGACGCGCTGCCCATCGAACAGGATCGCGGTGCGATCCGGCATGCGCGCGGCGGTCGCCGTGAAGATTTCCGGCAGCAACTCGTCCCGCAGCAACGCCGGGATCACGGAGCCCTGAAGTGCGGCGGCCGAGGTTCGACGGAGCGTCGGATCGGAAAAGCGGGGAACCGAATGCTGACCCTGGAGGGAGGTCGGCGCGCTAAGCAGTGTCACGCTTCGTCAGCCTTCATTAGATAATTCAGCGCGCGCACCTCTGGAGCCTGAGTTCGGCTGGCCCTGGCGCTCGGCTGAAGACGGCTCACTGCCGCCTTTTTATTTTACGCTGTCTTGATTAATAAATGCTTGCCCAAAGCCAAGTCCAAGGCCGTGCAAAGGGGAGGGGAACCCTGGCTGTCCTTTGCGAAGGAAAACAAGCGCAAACTCAATCCCCACCACCCGAACCTTCATGTGGGAAATCGAGTTGGCGGCAAGTGTTCCCTATGAGGTTTTGGTCGAAAAATCTCAGCCTAGCCCTTGCTGGCGAAAGACTCCGCCTACGTCCCGCACCCAACCCCTATGGACGATCCCCAAACGCATGCGCGCGCCAGCCCTCCGAAAAATCGCCGGGTACCGAAAAAAGTTCTTGCGCACCTCGGATGAGCCCGCATATAAAGCGCCTCCCGACGCGGTGGCCGCCAACGAGGCGCCGACGGGTCGGGCAGCGACGAAAAATTGGCCCTGGCGGCCCACCCTGAAAGGGGTTGGGTGCTGGGCATTGCGGTTCCGGTTCTCGGGGCTGCGGTTTCTTGGACAAGTTGATACCGTGTTGTGAGAAGG
>JAEZID010000350.1 GCA_023416195.1 Pseudomonadota bacterium
GACCAGCGCCGCGCCGCCGCCGAGGCGCGCGCCTCGCTGGCGCCCTTGAAGAAGAAGGCGACCGACGCCGAGGCCCAGGTCAACAAGCTGACCGAGGAGAAGCGGAAGATCGAAACGAAGCTGGCCGACCCCACCCTCTACACGGGTCCCAGCGACAAGCTGCAAAAGCTCCAGATCGACCTGGGCGTGGTGGACAAGAAGCTGTCCGCCGCCGAGGAAAGCTGGCTGGAGTTGCTGGAAGCCTACGAGAGCGCGGCGGCGGAGGCCGGCGTATGAGCGCGGCGGACGAGTTGGCCCTCCCCTCCGTCGCCGCCGAGGACATGGCGGAGGAACGCACCTCCGACGTTCTGGCGGCCTTCCGCGCCAACCTGCCCGGCGAGCGGGTGTCGCTGGGCGACCTGATCCAAGCGCTGGGCGACCGGTCGCTGGGCACCATCCTGCTGGCCTTGTCGCTTCCCACGGTGGCGCCGGTGCCGCTGGGCGTGTCCTGCCTGTTCGACCTGCCGATTCTCCTGTTCTCCGCCCGGATGGCCTTCGGCCGGCGGGGCGCCGTTCTGCCCGACTGGCTGCTGCGCCGGTCGGTCAGCCGCAAGATGGCCGGGCGCATGATCGACGCCGCCATGCCGCGCCTGACCGGCATCGAGCGCATGCTGAAGCCCCGAGTCTCCCGCTTCGCCGCCATCGACCGCGAGCGCTGGTTCGGTTTCCTGATCCTGCTGCTGTCGCTGACGTGCGTCGTGCCGCTGCCGCTCACCGGTTGGTTGCCGGGCTTCGCGCTTGTTCTGCTCTCCCTCGGCCTGATCGAGCGCGACGGCGCGGCCATCGCGGTCAGCCTCGCCCTCACCGTCGCGGCGCTGGTGTTCTTCGTGGTGGTGCTGAGCGGCCTGTCCTACGCCGGCCAGGAACTCCTCGCCTTAGCTCCATAGACATAGCCTTCGGCCGTCCAGCGGGTTGCAGGGTACGGTCGATTGCGACATAAGTGCGCTTAGGGAATGCTTGGTTCGGGACCCCTTGGGGCTCTTGCTTGTTTAGCCCCGGGGCAATCGCTCAACAGCCAACGGCGAAAGGCCGATCTATGACACCAACGGAATTCACCGTCGCCGAAAAATCAAAAAGCGGCAAGACGCCGCCGGCCGCGTGGCTATTCTTCCAGCGTTGGATGGCAAATCCCCTTTCGATGGGTTCGGTTACACCGTCTTCTCCCGCCCTTTGCAAGTTGATCCGGCAAAATCTTGTCTGCGGCCCCGATCAGGTCATCGTGGAGTTCGGCGGCGGCACCGGCGCGATTACCCGCGCCCTGCTCGAATCCGGCATTCCGGGCGACCGCATCTACAGCTTCGAGATCGACGACCACCTCGCCCGCTTTCTGCGCGGCCATTATCCGGACGTGAACGTCATCCACGACGACTGCCGGAAGGTGGCGGAAATCCTCGGCCCCAACCTCGTCGGCAAGGTCGGCACCGTGGTCATCGGCATCCCGATGCTCAACTTGCCGATGACGGTCCAGAAGGAGGTCGTGGAGGCCTGCTTCAGCGTCCTGCCCGAAGGCAGCCGCTTCATCCTCTACACCTACACCATCGGCTCGCCGCTGAACCAGAAGGCGCTGGGCATCAAGGGCAAGCGCCTGGGCTTCACGCCGCGCAACATCCCTCCGGCGTCGGTGTGGGGCTACTGGAAGGCTTGATGCCCCCTCCCTAACCCTCCCCCGCTTCGCGGGAGAGGGGACTGCCGCTGTTCTGCCCCCTCCACCGCGAAGCGGGGGAGGGATGGGGAGGGGGCAAAGTGCCTCCCTCACGGCTTCTTCGGCGCCATCCGCAGCAGCGAATCGGTCCAGCCCACCGGCAGGGCCGCCAGCAGCCAGACCGCCGCCGCCATCGGTGCGGGGAACGAAATCCGCCCCTTGTTCCCCGCCAGCGCCCGCTTGATGACCCGCGCCGCCGTCGGCGTCTCCATCAGGAACGGCATGGGGAAGCGGTTCACCGCCGTCATGCGGCTCTTCACGAATCCGGGGCAGATCACCGACACCCCGATCCCCTGCCCGGCCAGTTCGCCGCGCAGCGATTCCCCATACACCCGCACCGCCGCCTTGCTGGCGCAATAGGCTGGCGCGCCGGGCATGCCCCGGAACGCGGCCAGCGAGGCCATCAGCGCGATCTGCCCCCGCCCGCGCGCCTGCATGCGCGGCAGCAGCGGATGCACGGTGTTCAGCACGCCGTCCAAGTTAACCCGGAAAATGCGCCGCGCCTGCTCCTCGCTTTCCGTCCCGTCGCCGGTCCCGGCCGAAATGCCGGCATTGGCGATCACCAGATCGACCGGCGCCCGTGCATCGACCGCCGCCAGCCACGCCGCCATGGCGTCCCGGTCGGCGGCGTCGAGCACCACGTCCTCCACCTCCGCCCCCAGCCCCCGGCAGCGTTCCGCCACGGCCGCCAGCCGCCCCGGATCGCGCCCGGTCAGGCCCAACACCACGCCCGGCGCCGCGTAGGCGTAGGCCAGTTCCTCCCCAATGCCGCTGGACGCCCCGGTGATGACGATGGAGCGCGGATTCCACATGATCCCCTCAATGCTTGTTGCCTCGTCCTGCCGCCGCTATAACTTGAGCCGCAAGATCCCACAAATTGTAGCCGAGGCCGTTTTGTCCGCCCAACGCCCCGCTGTTTCCAGCATGACCGGCTTCGCACGCGTGGACGGGCACGCCGAGGGCTATTCCTGGACCTTCGAGGTCAAGAGCGTCAATGGCCGCAACCTCGACATCCGCTGCCGCCAGCCGTCGGGCTTCGACACGATCGAGGCGACCGCCCGCGCGGAGATGCCCAAGCGCCTCGCGCGCGGCAGCGTCAACCTGAACCTGACCGTCAACCGCAGCCAGTCCGTGGCGCAGCTGCGCATCAACCGCGAGCTGCTGGCCCAGGTGCTGGAGCTGGCCCGCGAGATCGAAGGTGCTGGTGCCGCCGCGCCGCGCCTCGACTCCCTGCTCGCCGTGCGCGGCATCATCGAGCCGGTCGAGGAGGACGAAACCGAGGCGCGCGAGCGCGTCGAAGCCGCCCTGAAGGCCGATCTCGGCCGCGTCATCGACCAGCTGGTCGCCGCCCGCCTGTCCGAAGGCGCCCGCCTCGTCACCGTGCTGAACGGCCATCTCGACGAGATCGAGCGCCTGATCGACGCCGCCTCGGCCTGCGCCAGCACCCAGCCCGAGGCGTTGCGCGAGCGCCTGCGCCATCAGGTCGCCGCCTTGCTCGACGCCGCCCCGGCGCTTCCCGAGGAGCGGCTCGCCCAGGAGGCCGCCATCCTCATCGCCAAGGCCGACGTGCGCGAGGAGATGGACCGCCTGCGCGCCCACATCCAGGCCGCCCGCGACATGCTGAAGGAGGGCGGCGCCATCGGCCGCCGCTTCGACTTCCTGTGCCAGGAGTTCAACCGCGAGGCCAACACGCTCTGCTCCAAGTCCGCCGACGTGGAGCTGACCCGCATCGGCCTGTCGCTGAAGGCCTCCATCGAACAGCTGCGCGAGCAGGTCCAGAACATTGAGTAATCAGGCGAGCGATCAGAAGGTCATGCCCCCGACTTCCTCCCCCAAAGACATCACCCGGCGCGGCCTGATGCTGGTCCTGTCCTCGCCGTCCGGCGCCGGCAAGACCACGATTTCGCGCCGCCTGCTCGACCGCGATCCCGGCATCACCATGTCGGTGTCGGTCACCACGCGCCCGATGCGCCCCGGCGAGCAGCCGGGCGTCGACTACTATTTCGTGGACATGCCGGAGTTCGACCGCATGGCCGAGGAGGGCGAGTTGCTGGAGCACGCCCGCGTCTTCGGCAACTGCTACGGCACCCCGCGCAGCACGGTGGAACAGGTGCTGGGCGCCGGCCGCGACGTGCTGTTCGACATCGACTGGCAGGGCACGCAGCAGCTGGCCGCCAACGCCCGCGCCGACCTCGTCAGCATCTTCGTCCTGCCGCCATCCGGCGAGGAGCTGGAGCGCCGCCTGCACACCCGCGCCCAGGATTCGGCCGAGGTGATCGCCCAGCGCATGGCCAAGGCGTCCGACGAGATCAGCCACTGGGCCGAATACGATTACGTCATCGTGAACCATGACGTGGACGAGAGCGTGGCCTCCGTTCAGGCCATCCTGCGCGCCGAACGCCTGCGCCGTAACCGTCAGGTTGGCCTACCCGGCTTCGTCCAGCGCGTCCAGGCCGCGCTTTAGCGGCAATTGCAGACGGACAGGACCGGCGAAGCGCCCGCGCGCGTGCAAGGCTGCGAAAGGAATAGTTCGCCTGCCTTGCCCCACTGGGTTTCCTCCGACGCGAACACACGCCCCTTGGCTCATCGGCAGGAACCATGAAGACCGTTGTCAGCGTTCTGGCCTGGAACTCGACCGTCTATCTGACTCGTCTGTTCCAGAACCTGCTGGACAGTCCTCCTTCGACTCGCGAATTCACTCTGATTGTCGTCGATCAGGGATCGGCTCAAGGCACAAAGGCCATAATCGCGCAAGCGGACCGCAAGATCGCCAACATGCATGTGATCACGCTTGCCGAAAATATCGGGTATTCGGCAGGCCACAACCTTGCCTATGCCCATGCGTTGAAGCAGGGTGACGTGGACTACTTCGTCCCGCTGAACGATGACATGGAGTTCGAGTGCCCGGGCTGGCTGGATGAGATGCTTGCCGTGATGGAGAGGACTCCCGGTACGGCTCTCGCCGGCCCGACCTGCTACAGCATCGTGCCGGGCATGGCCCGACCCGCCACCGACCAGGAAATCGCCGAGGGGAAGTATCACTTCATTGCGACGCCGGTCGCCATTGTACGAGCCGCAGCGGTGCATGACGTCGGCCTGTTCGACGAGGAATACACCCCCGCGTATTGGGAAGACGCCGACCTGTCCATGCGCCTCAAGCATTTCGGCTGGGGCCTGGCGCACACGCCCATCCGCTACCGCCATAAATATCTAGGGCAAATCGAGCGAGGCCTGACCGCCTATAAGGAAGATTTGGCGAAGTACGGAGAATTCGACAAGCAGAACATTGTCCGTTTCTTCGCTCGCTGGAAAAACCCTGAGACCAGAAATGCCTTCACTCGGGAGACACTGCGGACCATATGCCCTCGTTTGTACATACCGAGCACGTAGCGCGCCTCAGAAAGCCGAGATCGGACAGCTATGATCTCTCGGCGAGGATTGGCAGGGCCAATCATAGAGCGTTCGATGCTACATCCAACGTCCCGTCAGGATCACGATTACCAGGAACTCACCCAGACCGCCGCTGTTGACGACTCACGACGCAGTTTCAGCCGAAGTGAGTCGTCCATGGCGAAGGGGTTCAAGCTTCCCAAGAAGATCGGCGGCGTGAAGGTGCCCAGGCATCTTCGCAAATCGAGCAGGTCCTTGGCCGGCTTCCTGGCCTCGCCCCTCGGGCGGGAGCTTGCCGCCGCAGCGCTGACCGCCATGGCCGGAGTGCTCGCCGGCAACAAGCAGGCCCGAGAAGCGGTCGCCGACACCGGCCGCGACATGGCCCACACTGGCGGCAAGGCGGCGGGCGCCGCCGGTTCCGTGGCGCGCACCGTCGCCGAAGCCGCCATCAGGGCGGTTGCCGACACCGTGCAAAGCTCCGGCGATGCCGACAAGGGCAACCGCCGACGCCCGCCCGACAACGCGCCCCACACCCACTGAGTCCGGCTTACTGGCCCCGGAACGCCCGCGCCAGCGCGGCGAAGCCCGCCACGTCCACCTCTTCCGCCCGCGCGGTCGGCTCGATCCCGGCGGCGGCCAGCAGGGCCTCGGCATCGCCCAGGCTCTTGAGGCTCTGACGCAGCATCTTGCGGCGCTGGCCGAAGGCGGCGGCGGTGACCTGCTCGACCGCCCGCCACTCCGCCGGTTCCCGGTTGACGCGCGGCGTCAGGTGCACGACCGAGGAGTCCACCTTCGGCGGCGGCGTGAAGGCCTTGGCCGGCAGGTTGAACAGCACCTTCGCCTCCGTTCGCCACTGCGTGATGACCGACAGGCGCCCGTAGGCCTTGCTGCCCGGCTTGGCGACCAGCCGGTCCGCAACCTCCTTCTGGAACATCAGCGTCAGGCTGACATACTCCTCGATCTTCGCCAGCCAGCCGATCAGCAGCGGGGTCGCCACGTTGTAGGGCAGATTCGCCACGATGGCGCGCGGCGCCGGGGCGAGGTCCACCGGATCCACCTCCAGCGCGTCGGACTCCACGATCCTCAGGCGCCCGTTCGCCGCCTGCACCACGTCCTGCAAGGCGTCGATGAAGCGGTGGTCGCGCTCGATGGCGATGACCTGTTTCGCCTTGGTGGCGAGCAGCGCGCGCGTCAGCCCGCCGGGGCCGGGGCCGACCTCGACGGCGGTGACGCCCGTCAGGTCCCCGGCCGAACGCGCGATGCGCCCGGTCAGGTTGAGGTCGAGCAGGAAGTTCTGCCCCAGCGCCTTGCGGGCATCCAGCCCGAAACGGGCGATCACGTCGCGCAGCGGCGGCAGGGCGTGGGGATCGAAAGCGGAATCGGCGTCGGTCATGACGTCCTTATAGGACGCCCGGCATCAATCGTCACGGCCCGTCAGTCGTCACGACGCTCGATGCGGATTTCCGCCCGGCCGGTCAGCACACCGACCAGGACCGCGACGACGATCAGCACCGGCAAGCCGATCGCCAGCGCCAGGAACAGCCCCGACGTGATGAACAGAACCACGCCGACCGCGAACCCCACGACGACCGCCGCCGCCACCGCCGCAAGCGCGTTTGAGACTTGCCGAGCCATACGCCCTCGCTTATGTTTGGAGGGTAGGCGGCCGGGTCATCGACCCGACCACCCACCTGCTAAGTGATCTCAAGGGCGATGTGGAGCCGCACTCCCATCGCCCTTATTTTCACCCACAGGGTCAGACTCAGCTTTCGCATCGTCCTACCCTCCGAAACATCGGCAGCACCATTGCCGCCGATCCGCCATGCTTAGCGGCTGCAACCGGCGCTGCCCATGCGTCGGAAAGTCTCGTTGGGCGCTCCCCTCCGCGCCTACCCCTCCAGAAGAAAGCCGCGCACCGCCGCGATCTGATCCTCGGTCATCAGCGCCGGGGCATGCCCGGTGTGCGCGAATTCCACCACGCGGGCGGCGGGACCGCGCCGGGTCATCTCCTCCGCCGTCTCGGACAGCAGGATGTCGGAGGTGGCGCCGCGCAGCACCAGGACCGGGCAGCGGATGCGGTCCCAGATGGCCCACAGATCGACGTCGCCCATCGGCTGCGTCTTGAACGCCTCGGCGATGGCCGGATCGTAGGCGAGGCCGTAACGCCCATCCCCGCGCGGACGCGCGCTGTGCTCGGCCATGTGCCGCCACGCCTCGTCGGGCAGCCGGCCGAAGCCCATCAGGACGAAGCGCAGGTAGGATTCCACCGCCGGGATGTCCTCAAACACCGGGTCCTTGCCGACGTAATCGGCGATCCGCTGCAAGCCGGCCTTGGAAATGAACGGCCCCACGTCGTTGACGACCAGCCGGCGGATCGGGCTGTTCGGCTGGGCCGCCAGCATCATGCCGATCAGCCCGCCCATGGAGGTGCCGACCCAGTCCACCTCGCCCACGCCCAGCCGGGCGATCAGCGCCGCCATGTCGGCGCAATATTGCGGATAGCCGTAAAGCGTCGGTTCGGCGAGCCAGCCGCTCTTGCCCCGCCCCACCACGTCGGGACAGGCGACCCGGTAATGATCCGCGAGGTCCAGCGCCAGCGCGTCGAAATCGCGCCCATTGCGGGTCAGGCCGTGCACGCAGACCACCGTGCGCACCGCGTCGTCGCGGCCCCACTGGGTGTAGGCCACGCTGTGGAAGCCGGCCGCGCTGAGGCCGAGGAAGCTGCGTTCGGACATCGGCACGGCGCGGTTTCTCCCCTATGTCTTCCGGTGTTCTGTTCTAGCCCTTGTTGGGCCGCGACAGGTCGGCCGCCTGACGGGCCAGCAGCGGCGACGGCCCCGTCACCGCCGCGTCGAACGGATGCGTGTCCGCATCGTAGATGCGGCGGATGGAGCGCACGTAGTTCTGCGTCTCCTGATAGGGCGGCACGCCCTTGTGACGGTCCACGGCACCTTCGCCCGCGTTGTAGCCGGCCAGGGCCAGAGTAACGTCTCCCTGGAAATAGGCCAACAGCCAGCGCAGGTACTTGATGCCACCCTTGACGTTCTCCGCCGGATCGAAGACGTCGGTCACGCCGAACCGCTCCGCCGTGTCCGGAATCAACTGCATCAGCCCGGCCGCCTCCTTCGGCGACACGGCGTCGGTGCGGTAGGCGCTTTCCACCTGGATGACGGCCAGCACCAGCGCGGGGTCGAGGCCGTATTTCGGCGCCATCTCCTTGACCAGCTTGGCGATTTCGGCCGGCGGCGGGGCCGGCGCGCGCAGCGGGGCGGCGCCCGGCCGGCACCAGGGGCGGATCTGCCCCATCTGGCCCGGCACGTACTTGACCATCTTCTGCGCGTCCGGATGCCCGCGCGTCGCGGCGGCGCGCAGCCAGGCGGTGCCGACGCGCCGGTCGCGGGACACCCCCATGCCGAACAGGAAGCGCCGCGCCATGCGGTAGGCCGCGTTGGGGTCGCCCCGCTCCGCCGCGTCGCAGTCGCTGGCACGGCTGCCGGCCGCGCCACCCTGCTGCTGTTGCTGGGCTATTGCCAACGGCGACAGGACGCGCACGCCGTTCTCCACCCGCATGGCCGCCCTGGGCACTGCCGAGGGGCCGGTGGATGGGCCAATGGAGGGCTTGTCGCCGCCGCGCACGACCACCGGCCGGCTTTCGGCCTCGCCGGCCTGGACGGCGGGTGCCGCCAGCGCGACGAGGCAAGCCAGAGCCATGGATAAGACACGCACGATCACCCCTGCCACCTTCCTTCGGACGGGAGGGATTATGCGGAAGTACGACCGACTCGGCAAGCGCCGGCCGTTTCTATCCCTTTTTCGCGAGCCGCCACACCCAGCCGCGCACCGCCCGCGCCAGGCGCCGCGCCGCCTCCGTGATCCGGCGCCACGCCCGCAACACCGCCTGCCACGCCGGCAGAGCCTTCAGCCAGTCGAGCCAGCGCACGACGCGGAAATAGCCCCACGCGAAGGCGGGGATGGTCAGCAACTTGTCCCGGCTCATGTGGAACAGGCGTTCGACCAGGGTGATCTTCAGCACCTCGGCCGCACCGATGACCACCACTCCTTCCAGCACATGGCCGATGCCCATCAGATAAAGGCCGAGCGGCTTGGCCGGTTCAAGGATCGCCAGCGGGACCAGGAGCAGCACCAGCGTCGGATAGGGCCCCAGCCCTGCCACCCAGCGGGCCACCCTTGCGAAGATGGGCCAGCCGCCGACCCACGCGGCGAATGGCCGGATCATGCCGAGGACCACGGCATCGATGAGGAAATACAGCACCGCCACCGTCGTCACGACGGGACGCAGCACCCAGCGCCGGACCCAGTGCCGGACCCAGTGATTGCCGGATCGCTCGGAAGACCGGAGCATCGCTCCTCCATTCAGGGTATCGGCTACGCCGTTTTATAGGCCGGGCGGACCTTTGGGCAGGTTGGGCGGTGCGCCCGCTCCGCCTATGTAACACCTCCGAGCAAGCGAAAACCCTTGTCCTCTTCCCCTTCCGTTGCGTCCGACCGTGCCTGGATACTATGACCCCCTTCTCGTCGCGCTCTCCATCGTCGTCGCCGTCTTCGGCGGCTATGTGGCGCTGGATCTCGCTTCGCACGCCAGGGAGGCGCGGCGCCGGCCCGGCGCCTGGCTCGGCGGCTCCGCGGTCGCCATGGGGGCCGGCATCTGGTCGATGCACTTCATCGGCATGCTGGCCTTCCGCACGCCGATGCCGGTCACCTACGACATCGGCCTGACGGCGCTGTCCTTCCTGCTGGCCGTGGCGGTGTCCGGCGCCGGCCTGTTCGCGGTCGCCCGGAACATCCCTCGGCGCCTCACCCTGCCCATCGCCGGAACGCTCACCGGGCTCGGCATCGTGTCGATGCATTATGTCGGCATGGCGGGCATGCGGATGCCGGCCAGCCTCGCCTACGACACGGTTCTGGTCGGCGCGTCGGTGGCCATCGCCGTCGCCGCCTCCACCGCCGCCCTCTGGCTCGCCTTCCGCACCGCCAGCCCGCTCCAGCGCTTCGCGAGCGCCCTGGTCATGGGGCTGGCGGTCGTCAGCATGCACTACACGGGCATGGCCGCCGCTACCTTCCTGGAGCCGCACCCGCACACGGCGGTCCCGGCTGGCGACGCGTTTGGCGGCCCATTCGGCGGCCCATTCGGTGGCATGGTCCTGTCCACGCCGCTGCTCGCCGTCGGAACCGGGGCGGCGACGATCCTGCTGCTGTCGCTGGCGCTCGCCTCCGCCCTGCTCGACCGGCGGCGCGCGGCCGAACGGTCGGAACTGCAAGAGGCCCGCTACCGCTCCATCGTGGACACGGCGGTGGATCCCATCGTCGTCATCGACGAACAGGGGACGATCCATTCCTTCAACCGCGCCGCCGAAGCGACCTTCGGCTACGCCGCGGAGGAGGCGGTCGGCGCCAACGTCCGCCTGCTGATGCCGGAACCGCACCGGACCGCCCACGACGGCTATCTGGCCCGCCACCGCGAAACCGGCGAGCGGCGCATCATCGGCATCGGCCGGGAGGTCGAAGGGCGGCGCAAGGACGGGTCCACCTTCCCGCTGGAACTGTCGGTCGCCGAATGGCGCGCCGGGGGGCGGCGGTTCTTCACCGGCATCATGCGCGACATCACCGCGCGCAAGGCGGCCGAGGACGCGTTGCGCCGCGCGAAGGAGGAGGCCGAGCGCGCCCGCGAGGAGGCCCTGGCCGCCAAGGACCGGGCCGAGCGCGCCGACATGGCGAAGACCAAGTTCCTGGCCGCCGCCAGCCACGACCTGCGCCAGCCCATTCAATCGCTGTTCTTCTTCGCCCACGCCCTGTCCGACAAGTTGAACGGCCATCCCGCCTCCCCCCTGCTGGCGAGCATGAGCGAGTCCCTGAACGGCCTGCGCACCCTGCTCGACAGCCTGCTGGACGTGTCGAAGCTCGATGCCGGCGTGGTCAGCCCCAGCGTGACCGAATTCGCCCTTGGCCCGCTGCTGGAACGGCTGGCCGGCGAATACGCGCCCCGCGCGGCGGAGGCCGGCCTCACGCTGCGCCATGTACCGACCCGCCGCTGGACCAGCAGCGACCCGGCCCTGCTGGAGCGCGTGCTGCGCAACCTGATCGAGAACGCCATCCGCTACACCGAGCGCGGCCGCATCCTGATCGGCTGCCGCCCGTCCGGGCCCGACCTGCGGATCGAGGTTCTCGACACCGGCATCGGCATCCCCGAAGACCAGCGGGAGGAGATCTTCAAGGAGTTCACCCAGCTCGCCAACCCGGAGCGCGACCGGCGCAAGGGGCTCGGCCTCGGTCTCGCCATCGTGCGGCGCCTCGCCGGCCTGCTTGGCCACACGGTCACGCTGCGTTCGACGGCCGGACAGGGCAGCCGCTTCTCGCTGACGGTGCCGATGGTCGCCGCGCGCGCCGCGCCCAAGACCTGTCGCCCCGCCACCCAGCCGGCCTCCGGCAAGGGCCTGGTCGTGGTGGTCGAGGACGACGCCATCATCCTGCTCAGCGTCCGGGCGCTGCTGGAGGAATGGGGGTACGAGGTGGTCGCCGCCATGTCCTCCGACGAGGCCATCAGCACGCTGACCAGCCTCGGCCAGCGCCCGGACCTGATCCTTGCCGATTACCGCCTGCGCGAAGGGCGGACGGGCCTTCAGGCGATCCGCGACATCTTCGGCGTGTGCGGCGTCCGCGTCCCCGCCGTGGTCCTCACCGGCGACACCGACCCCGCCCGCATCGCGGAGGTGCAGCAGAGCGGCTACCGCCTGCTGCACAAGCCGGTGTCCCCGGACCTGCTGCGCGACGCGCTGTCGTCCGCCGCCTGACCGCCTTATCCGTTGCCCCCATCCGTTGGCCCTGGCCGGCGCGGCGTCACGGCCGGTGCAGCGTGGCGCGCGCCGCGTCGAGAACGGCGCGCGTGATGTCCGCCAGAGTGCGGCTTGCGATGCGGCTTCGCTGCCAGAACAGCGGAACGTCCAACGGCTGGTCCGGCACCAGGGCAACCAGCCGGCCGTCGCGCAGATGGCCGGCGACCAGCGCTTCCGGGTTCATTCCCCAGCCGAGGCCGGCCAGCGCCGCGTCGACGAAGGCGTGGGACGAAGGCAGCCAATGGCTCGGCGACGGGATCTCCCTTCCGAAGACCTGCCCTGTCCACTGCGCCTGCAAGCGATCCTTGCTGTTGAAGGTCAGGCGCGGCGCGCGGGCGAGGGATTCGGCGTCCAATCCCCCGGAAAAATGCCGGCGGACGAACGCCGGGCTGGCGGTCGCGACGTAGCGCAGCGCGCC